>JAYWHS010000202.1:0-5254 GCA_043777635.1 Kofleriaceae bacterium
GTTGTGATGCACGCATCACGTCGCGGGTTAACAACGGCAAGCGTTGGAGGTCGGCGGGCCCGGCAATGTCGAGTGGCGTTGCGCCGAGCTGATCAAACATCTGCCGGTAGTGCGCGGTATGAGCGTAGGCGTGACGTAACAAGCGGCGCAACAAACCGGCTTGTAGATCATGCAGTTGATCCGCTGACCACCACTGGGTTTGCTCCAAGTAGCGCAGCATGGCGAGCGAGGGGCGGCCGCGCAGCGCTTCAAACGCTGGAAAAAGGACGTTGCCAAGCAGCGGCCCATAGACATCGCGGCGGCCGTTCTGCAACAAACGATTGCTGCTCAACATTTATTGAACTGTAACCTTGCCGAGAAAACCGTGCGCCGTGCAGTAGAACTCTTGCACCCCAGGCGTATTGAATTGCACGCAAGCGGTGGTGCCAAAGTCGATTAGAAAAAGGTTGTTGCGGGACTTTGCGCTGTGATCTGCGGAGGTTTTGAATTCAACGATGGCACCCACCGGTACGTTTTGCATCGCGGGCACGTAGCTTTGACCGGTAACGCCAACTTTGAACATTGGCGCGGCTGGGCAGGTCACCACCTTGGCCGCGATCACCGGTGCGTCGATGGTGATCGGGGCATCGACCGTCGCTGCCGAATCCGAACAAGCCGAAGCCAGTGTGAGTCCTAGCGCAATTAACAAGATACTGGCGCGACACATCATGCGACCACCATACCCCAGCCCCGGTGCAGTTGCGCGTCTGCAATAACTCGTAACTGCGGTAAAATGTCTCAACACCGCAAGTGCTGCCGCGGCTAGTACGTACTCGGAGGCTGGTGTTAAACGAGTGAGGAAGTCCAGATGCAAGGCGGAGTGCGAACCGGACCGGAGCATACTCATGTATGTGCGGACCGGAAGCGCGGGTGAATTCATCGGCAAAGCCGAGGAAGAGGGCATAGCCTTGTTGTAGACAACGCCGCAGATGGGCTCCGCAACCGTTTAACACCAGGCTCCTATTTCGGCGTTGGCAATGGATCCATCGACGGCAGTTCATGCACAAAGGTCTGCTTCGCTGGTGCTGCGGCGACCGTCACTTGTTTGCAATACACTTTAATGGTTTCGACGTTTTCTTGGATTCGCATCATGAACGTGGTGTCGCCCATGTCACCAGTAATTGGCACGGAGCAGATCGAGTAGTTGCCCGCATCCAATTCGTCGAACACTGGGAAGGGAATGGTTTTGCCTAGCCAAAATTTCATGTTGCCGCCAGCGCCGCTGCTGCTGCCACCAAAAAAATTCTTCATCAGATCACCACCGTTTTTGGCGGCGGCAACACCTTGAAACATAAACACCTGAGCCGCGTCGACTTTGGCACCAGCTAGCGCTTTGATTTGCACTTCGGCCGAAATTGCACCGGTCGTTACTGTGATGGTGCTGCTGGTGCGTTGCCCAGCGACGATTTTCACGTCTGCACTAAATGTTCGCATTTCCATCATTTTGCTGCGCATCACGGTGACCACCAACGTTCCTTCGGGGACTTTTTCCATCACGAACTCACCGTTAGCATCGGTTTGCGCCATCATGGCCGTCCCGCCTTTGGGTGACACGGAGATACCGGTGGCTGGCAACGGTTTGTTCTGCATCATCACCTTGCCGGCGAGCGAGCCAAAGCCTTTGAGCGTTAAGGTGATGTCGCGCAAGTCTTCTTCACCGCCGGGCACGTCGACGGCGAGCGATGCGCCGAGGGTCGGGTGGGCAGCTGCGGCCCGCGTTGCTTTGGTTGGCACCCCGATAATCACGAACTCTCCGTTGGCATCAGTTTGAGCACTGCGCACGCCGCTTTGTTCCTCCATGGCCGCAGCCGAGGCATCATCGCTGCCACTGTCGATCAGCATGAGTGCAAGTTTGACCCGTGCGCCTTCCACCGGCCGACCTTTGCCGTCGACGACCTTGCCCATGATCTTGCGGCCACGCGGCACGGTGATGGTACCGACGTCGGTGACTTTGCCAGGCTCGACGGTAATGTCGTGTTTGATAAATTGCGCAAACTCACTGCCGCGCAGCGAGATGTCGTGTTTGCCGGGATTGATATTCTTGAGTTCAAACGTGCCGTCGCGGGTTGGCACCGCCGGTGACCAGCCTTCGCTGACCATGGCGAACTTCGGCACGTTGCCACCTTCGATAACAATTTTGCCGACGATGCTCCCTGGTGCAGCCAGCACTACGCGCACCGCCTTGTCGCCGGTTTTGGCTTGCACGCCGTTTTGGCCCCATTCCTCGCCGCCCGAGCCTGGGCGTTGCGCCCACACTTTGTATTTGCCGTCGGGCAGGCCGCGAATCGTAAAACCACCGCCACCATCGGTCGTTGCAGTGGAAAAACCGCTCAGCGCGGCGGCCGAAATGTCGCCACCGCCCATAAAATCAACCGTTGCATTGACTGCGGCTTCAGCGACAGGCTGGCCCAATTCGTCGACGACGATGCCAGCAATTGTACCGGTGACATCAAGCACAACTCTGATGTCATTGGCTTGGCCAACTGTGACCAGATCCACTGCAACGAGTTTGCTGGCGGCAGCGTCTGACTCGGCGCGAATTTGCAGTTTTTCTCGTGGCAAGCCTTTGATGAAGAACACGCCTTTGTCGTCGGCTACGGTTTGCCGTAGCGCGCCAAAAAATTCTTGATTGCCGGCTTCGGTCTTGGCGATGCGTACCGTTGCATACGGCACAAACTTGCTGTCGAGATTCACTACTGTGCCGCGCATCACGCCGCCGGTCTTCATTACGATATCGACATTTTCAGTAGCTCGGCTGCCGATGGTCCACGGCTTTGATTCAGCCGGCGCGTGGTCGCCATCGTTCGCAGCGAAGGTGTAGGTGCCAGCCGCCAACGCCGGAACTTTCCACTGGCCTTTGTCGTCGGAAACAACATTTTGCCAATTGTTGTAGCCGCCCCAGGCGCGCGGCGACCGAGGCATAATGCGCGCTTCTTTGATCGGTTTGCCAGCTTCGTCGACCACACGGCCACTGACCATCACGCCTTTTTTGAGCGCAATAGCTAGTTGGGTTGGCTCTTTGCTGACCGCCACCGACGCATAACGGCCGTTGGGTGCAAAGCCTTCGGCGCTTGCTTCGATCGAAACCCAACCTGCGGGTACCGCGCGCAGCGTCGCTTTGCCATCCTTGTCAGTAGTTGTTTTACGTGCATTGAGTTCGCTAAGGCTGACGACAGCATTGCCGATTGGCTTGTTGTCCTCATCGGTAACTACGACATTGATCGAAGCGCCGGGCAACAGTTTGATCACTGCCGGATCGCTGTCTGCGGTTAGTTTGTACGCTAACGCCCCTACCAGTTCGTTTGCGGTAGCCGAGAGTTCGTAGCTACGGCCAACCAATTTTTCGAACGCGAACGTGCCATCTTCGTTACTTTGGGTACTGCGTGGCGGCACGCTACTGAGCCAAACCTCAGCGCCTGCGATCCCTTTGCCGTCGGCACCCAGCACTTGACCTTCGAGCTGCAGATTGCCGTTGGGATCGTTGTCAAAACTCCAACGAGCCGACTGCGGTGTGCGATCAGTGGCTTCGGTTTGGTTGGCCCAGCGATCGGGGCTCGCTGCCGAGCCTTGTGCCGACCCTTGGTTGCCGGCACCGCTCGCACTGCCGTTGGCCGTAGGTTGCTGAGTGGTGGAACCTCCGCGAAATTTGAACCACCACACGCCAGCGACGATAACAGCCAGCGCGACGATAGCGGCCAGAAGTTTCTTATTCATCCCTCTTACATCGCGCTAAATGCTGCATTGTGGTGCAAAAAAGGGTGACGATTTTGGTAAAAAAATGTGGCGCGACAGGGCGCGACACCCGTTGCGACAAGGGGTTAGCGCAATGCGGCAGGCAGGTGGGACGTTGGCCGGGCTGCCGACCAATCGCGCGCGCGCTTCACTTGCCGGCCTGGCGCGCATGTGTTTCTCTCCACGGCCCATGGGCGACGCCTATACTCCTGGCCTGACGGTGACCCGCAATGCTGTGGTGCGAAAATCGCGCCGTTTGCCGTTGGCTGGGCAGGTAAAAGTGGCGCTGGGCGATCATGTCAGCGCAGCGGATGTGGTGGCTCGAACCGATCTGCCCGGGCGCGTGCATCTGCACAATGTTGCCAATCTGATTGGCGTTTTACCAGATGAGCTGGCCAGCAAGTTGACCGTTGCAGTTGGCGCCAGCGTTGTTGCCAAACAAGTGGTAGCAGTCAATCGAGCGTTTTTTGGGCTGGTCAACAGCAAGTTTGAATCGCCGATCGTCGGGGTGCTGGAATCTGCGTCTGCGCTTACCGGTGTGGTGGTGTTTCGCGAGCCGCCGATTCCCGTTGAAGTGCGGGCCTACGTTGATGGCAATGTAGTGGAAGTCATCGACGGCGAAGGCGTGGTAATTGAAACTCGTGGTGCATTAGTACAAGGCATTTTTGGGCTCGCAGGTGAACGCCAAGGGCCGATTGTCGTTGGCGTTAAAAAGCCGGATCAGCAACTCGATGCCAAGGATTTTTCCGAACAGCATCGCGGCAAAGTGGTGATCGGTGGCGGCCAACTTACGCTTGCTGGCTTTCGCCGCGCGATCGAGTTGGGCGTAACCGCCGTGGTTTGCGGCGGCTTTGCCTATCAAGATGTCAAAGAGATCCTTGGTTACGATGTCGGCGTGGCGGTTACCGGTTCCGAAGACTTGGCTACCACGTTGGTCGTTACCGAAGGCTTCGGCAATATCGCGATGGCAACCGCGACTTTCGAGTTGCTCAAATCGCTCGCTGGTGAAATCGCATCGGTCAACGGTGCCACTCAGATTCGCGCTGGGGTAATTCGCCCTGAAGTGCTGGTGCCACGGTTAGGCAAAGCTGCGATGCTTGATCCCAAGGACGCTCCGCCGGCTGGCCTTGATGTTGGCGCGCCCGTGCGCGGCATCCGGGCACCATACTTCGGCCGCATCGGCAAAATTGTCCGGTTACCGGTCGAGTTGGCGATCATGGCGTCGGAAACTAAAGTTCGTGTAGTCGAGGTTAACTTTAACGGCGAAAAGGTGATTGTACCGCGCGCCAACGTCGAGGTTATTGAACGATGACGCACCGCTCAAAAGCTTCCGTGTGTTGTAGTCCAGGTCGGTGGGCCGGGCAGCGGGCCGCAAAACCCCGCGGGCTCGGCACGCAGATATGTGTCGGCCTGTTGGTAACCCTCTGTATGGTGGTCGGTTCACGCAGTGCGCGTGCACAGCCCGAACACTTCGTCGATATGA
>JAYWHS010000203.1:0-5254 GCA_043777635.1 Kofleriaceae bacterium
TCGTTACATCGGCGCTTCAGTTACGATGGCCGTGTTGTTCTAAGATGATGCCGACAACAGGAGACAACGAGATGGTGCGACGATGAACGCGCGCGGCCGCTTGGTGGTGGCGCATCCCGAGCGAAAATCGCAACGGGCACTGCAAAAGTTAGTGGGTGCAACGCTATGCCCGGTGGAAGTGGTGGCGGATGTTGAATCCCTCATTAAAGCCGTTGGCGTCGACACGATTGCGGTGGTTGACGCGAGTTTGGCGCGTACCCGGCCCGACATGTTGCAGACCCCGGCCAAAGCATGGATCGCTGTGCCCGGCGAAGGCTTGGCATCGGCTGAACTAGCGGCGGTGATGGGGCTGCTCGAAGCCGGTTGGCAACATGTGGTCGCGCACCCAATGCCGATTCTCGCCGAGGAATTGCTAGCGACGGTGCAAAAGCTTTTGCGTGCCGATGTCTTTGGTTTAGAAAAATATGTGGCCTGGGGCGCCGAAGTGCGCAGCTACGTGTTGGCGGATGCGCGCGACCGTGAAAGCGCAGTTGCCACGCTGGCCCAAGATGTGGTGGCTGCGGGGTTGCCTGATCGGATGGGCTCGTTGGTGAGCGTGATTGCCGACGAACTGCTGGCCAATGCGCTTTATACGGCACCGATGGACGGCACCGGCCAACGTTATCGACGCACCGATCCACGCGACGCCAATCGACCCTTGGTGGGGCAGGACCGGGTGACAATTCGTTGGGCAACCGATGCGCGCTATCTGGCAATTGAAGTGCGTGATTTGTGGGGCTCGTTGGATCCGCAACGGGTTTCGGCTCGGCTATCACGAGCCGGCCAGATCACCGAATCAGAAACTGCGACCAGCGACGGCATGGGGTTGCCGCTTGCATATGCCTGCGCTAACCAGTTCATCGTGAACCTGTGCCCCGGCCAACTCACCGAGATGATTGGCCTGATTGACGTGCGATACAAACCCACCGAACTTGGCCGGGCCGCGTCATTTCATTCGTTTTTTGGTGCCGTACCACCGTCGGGAGTTGTTCTATGACTACACAAAAACTTGGCCGCTTAGATGTCACGGTGGAGACCGTGAATGATCACGGTACGCCTACCACGCGCTTGTTGATGACGGGTCGCATCGATGACAGTGCGCCGTTGTCGGGTTTTGTTGACAGCATTAACACCACGGCGGTGGTCATCGACACCGACGGTGTGGTGTTCGTAAACTCGATCGGCGTGCGCGAATGGATGCGTTTACTGCGCGGCCTTGCAGCTAAACAATGCAGCGTACGGCTTGAGCGGATTGCCGACGTATTGATCACGCAGATGAATATGATCCCGGATGTGCGCGGCACCGCAACCATCGCGTCGTTTCATGCGCAGTACGTATGCGGCGCTTGTGGCGCCGAAGCCGCGCCGATCATCGATGCGGTGGTATACGCCGACCAACTCGCTGCGATGCAAGCGCCTCCGATGCCATGTCCAGAGTGCAGTGCGCAGATGGAGTTGGGTGACTATCCTGAGCGCTATCTAACGCTGTTTAAGGCGTAGGCGTTGATCTCTCGGTCGGCTGTATCTTGAGATCTATCGCGTGGCTGTCGCGCGTTGATTTGGTGTACAGTAACGCAACGTGTCAAATTCATCGCGCGAGTTATATGAGTTAGGTGAGGTCCCACCGTTGGGTGACGTGCCGGCCAAAATGTTGGCGCAGCTCATTCGCCCGGAACGCTTTGGCGAGCCGCGCGATGCGTTTGTACAAGAGGCGCTTGCCATCCCAGCGATTGGGCCGCACGACGTATTGGTGTACGTCATGGCGGCCGGTGTGAACTACAACAATGTTTGGGCCGCGATGGGGATTCCCATTGATGTGATCAAGATCCGACAAAAAAGGGGCGAGGCCGAGCCGTTTCATATCGGTGGCTCCGATGCGTCGGGCGTAGTGTGGCAAATCGGTGCGGCGGTCACCAACGTGAAGGTCGGCGATGAAGTCGTCGTGCATTGCGGCATGTGGGACCATGATGATCCGCATGTGCTCGCTGGCAAAGATCCCATGTTGGCACCGACGCAACGCATCTGGGGCTACGAATCCAACTGGGGCAGTTTTGCCCAGTACTGCAAAGTGCAAAGTCATCAGTGCTTGCCTAAGCCGGCGCATCTGACGTGGGAGCAAGCGGCGGCGTACATGTTGGTTGCCGCAACTGCGTATCGCATGTTGCATGGTTGGCCGCCGAATGTGGTCAGCGCCGGCGATCCGGTGCTGATTTGGGGCGGCGCGGGTGGCTTGGGCTCCATGGCGATTCAAATTGTTGCAGCCGCAGGCGGCCGTCCGATCGCGGTAGTTTCCGGCGACGAAAAAATAGATTTCTGTAAAAAGCTCGGTGCGGTTGGCGTGATCGATCGACGCAAATTTAGCCATTGGGGCAAGCTGCCGCGATGGTCGGATGAAATTGAATACGGTTTGTGGCTCAAGGGCGCCCGCGCATTTGGCCAGGCATTTTGGGATGCGTTAGGTGAAAAACGCAACCCGACCATCGTGTTTGAACACCCGGGCGAAACCACCTTGCCGACGTCGAGCTTTATCTGTGACACCGGCGGCATGGTGGTGATTTGTGCCGGCACCACCGGCTACAACGCCACCCTGGATCTGCGGCACCACTGGATGCGGCAAAAGCGTTTTCAAGGGTCGCATTTTGCTAATGATGCACAAGCGGCCGGCGTCAATGCGTTGGTGATCGCAGGCAAAGTGGATCCGTGTTTGTCGCAGGTCTTCACGTTTGCGCAAACCGGCGAGAGTCATCAGTTGATGCGCGATAACAAACATCCGTCGGGGAATATGGCAATCTTGGTGAATGCGCCGCAGCCCGGGCTCAAAACCCTCGCCGATGTGCGCGCGGTGGTGCGGCCATGAGCCGGCCGTTTCGTGTGCTTGGAGTGCAGCAGATTGCCATCGGTGGCGAAAGCAAAGCCGCGTTACGTGGCTTGTGGTGTGACTTGCTTGGGCTTGCGGTAACTGGCAGTTTTCGCAGCGAGCGCGAAAATGTCGACGAGGATATTTTGGAAGTCGGTGCTGGCGCAGCCAAAGTTGAAATCGATTTGATGCAGCCGATCGATGCGACCAAAAGCCCGAAGGTGCACGATCCTAAACTGAATCATATTGGCCTTTGGATCGATGACCTGCCGGCGGCTGTGGCCTGGCTCAGCGCCCAAGGTGTGCGCTTCACTCCTGGCGGGATTCGCCGCGGCGCGAGCGGCTTTGATGTTTGTTTTATTCATCCCAAAGGCAGCGCCGAGCTGCCCAAAGGTGGCGAAGGCGTGTTGCTTGAACTGGTGGCAGCCCCGCCAGCGTTGATCGCTGCGATGGATGCGTTGAGTCACACCAAGTAATCGATGCATCGCGCATAGTCGATTGCTTCGCCCGTCCGTTTTGATGCGTTGGTAGTGGCCGTAATCGCGAGTGCTGTATGGGCAGCGTGCAGCGCTGCGAGGCCATGTCGAGCACCACCGTGGTTGGGCGTAGTTCGAGCCGGTTGTGCTTCGATGCGCCGGTTGCGGTGGTCGAAAAATCCCAGCCGTTAGCACCGGTGGCTTCAACTCGGCAGCCGCCTTCGTGCAGCAGCGTATGGTGGGCACTACATAACAGCATGAGATTCGATAGCGCAGTTTCGCCGCCGTTGGCCCAGTGCTCGATATGATGACCGTCGACGTAGCGGCTATGCGTGCAACCCGGATAGCGGCACGTTCGATCGCGCAGCCGCAGTGCCCGCTTGATTGCGGCGGAAATTGTGCGTTTTTTGCGGCCAATGGAAAGCGGCATTCCTTGCGCATCGACGTGAGCAATCACCACGCCGGCATCGCAGCACAAGCGGCGCGCAGTGGACGTCGCAATGACCTCGCCATCGGTCATCATGGCAAGATCCGACGGTCCCGCAGAGCCGTGCAAGCCTGCATGTGGCACCGTGATGATGATTTCGATCGGCGTACGCTGGGGGCGGTTTCCACGCATACGATCCTGGAAAATGTCCATGAACGCATCGGCACGCTGACGGCCACGGTCGGCCGCCGATGGTGCTTTAGCGGTTGGCGTTTTTGCGAAGTTCGACGCTGCTGACGACGGTTCTGCGGGATTCTGTGCCGCAATTGGCTGTTCCGCGGGAGTCTGTTCCACTGGAATCAGCTCCGCACCGGCTTTCGCGATCCCCGCATTGAGCGCCGCCCAAACAATCGCCGCTTCGTCGCTGGCCACTACGATTTCAAACTTCACCATGCCGTTGTCGAGACTTCGCCGCGTCACCATACGTTGCGCGGCAACTTGCGCCGCCGCCATCGCTCCGGCCATTACTCCGGCCTCCGACCCGTGCGCTTGATCATACGCTTGCACGTTCTGGTACGAACGACACAACGTATCAAGTTGCGACGCCGGCATGTGCTTCGCGTACCCAACCCAGAGTTCTTCGTTGTCAGCGGTTGCCACTCGCGAAATTGCTCGGGCTTGCGAATACGACATCGCCCCAATTCGCAATTCCTCATCAATCAGCGGCAGTTCTGCCAACCTGCGTGCAACTCGCACTCGCTCACGAGCTGTGCGTAAATCCCAGCCAACCCGCCACGCTAACCAATGTGCACACGACAATGCGCCTTGCACATGCCATCCCGCCGCAATGTCGAATTCCCGAAGCGCTGTTAATAATCGATGCATTGCAGCGTCGATATGCGCTGACATTTCAGCGATTTGATCCCCAAGCACATCGACATCGATCGCCACCTTCACCTCTGCAACCTGTTGCATAAAAACACTCTACCACCCACTTTTTCGAAGCTGTTGCTGGCTCACTGCGCTGCAAAGTACCCTTGCAACGAAAAAATCCGCCGAACCAGCCGAACGCCCCGTGCCGACAATACCGCAGCCTTGCACGAGCGTTCTACGGACTACTCGTAGGCACTGTAATTCTTTATCTAAAAAACACGTCAACATAAATCGAGAAATATTTCTCAAATTCCAGCAAAAATGTATGTCCGAAAACCGGACCTAGATAGGTGCCGGCCACCGATGTCCCGTCGCTAGTCTCCGGCATTAAATGCCCGCGACGCGACGGCGGCGCATCAGGCTACGCGCGAGCACAAACCTCTGCGGCCGCGCGGCCAGCCGCACAGCACTCGTTCAAGCTCCAACTCTCTCCCTCCGGAGCCTCTGTGAGCCGACCGTTCACCACCCACGAGTGACACCGTTCGTCCGTCCGTCCGTCCGTCCGTCCGTCCGTCCGTCCGT
>JAYWHS010000204.1:0-5253 GCA_043777635.1 Kofleriaceae bacterium
GCAGCTGGTTCGTCACCTGAGAGCAACGCAACCCGCCAGCCGCGCCGCTGCAACGCGGCCACCGTGGTTCGCGTGGCTGACCGGATTTGATCGGTCAGCCCCAACACAGCAACGACCTGATAGCCGACCGCCACCAGCACCGGCGTTGCTCCCGCGGCGCGAATTTCTGCTAGGCCAGCCGCAAGTTCATGCGCCGGCAATTCGTCGGCGATTCGCCCAGCCTGCGGATGCTTGGCGATCAAGGCCAAAATCCACGCCGGCGAACCAACATGCACCACTACGTCGCTAGCCGACTCGTCGCCGGCGGACCGCAGCGCTTGTGCATCCAGCGCTGCGTTGGGTTGGGTTGCATCAGGCCGTACCATTGCGCTGATGCCATAGCCAAATTCTTCATGAATATCGGTGGCGACCAGCGTCGGCGCATCCGCCGTTGCAAGCGAGCCTGCAATTGCCTTGGCTATTGGATGCGCACTGCATTTTTCTACCGCAGCGACCACGGCGCGATAGCGATCGGCGCCGCGCCAAAACGTAACGGCCGAACGCCCCTCGGTGATCGTCCCGGTTTTGTCGAGGAACAACACGCCTGGCGTCGCCAAGCGCTCGATCGCATCGGCACCTTTGATCAAAATACCTTGATGCGCGGCCCGCGACAACGCGATGGCCATGGCCACCGGCGTCGCTAACATGAGCGCACACGGACAGGTCACCACCAGCAGGGCCATCGCATGTTCAAGCCCGGCGCCCCACGAACTAAACACGCCCCAGCCAACTACGGTGAGTACCGCTACCGTCAACACCACGACGACAAATCGCCCAGTCATCTGATCGACCATTTTTTCGATCGGGGCTTTACGGCGCGACACCTCGTCGACAAAACGTGCGAGTCGACCCAGTCGGGTGGCTTCACCGATGGCCTGCGCAGCAATCCACAATGGCTGCGCCGTATTCGTTGTGCCGGCTGCAACGGTGACGCCAGGTTTCACGTCACGTAACGCCGACTCACCACTTAGCACCGCACAATCCAACATAGATTGGCCCCAGACGATTACACCGTCGACGGCAATGACTTCGCCAGGCATTACCAACACCACATCGCCAACGACGATGGCCTCGATCGGCACTTCGGTCGTCGCTGCGGCTGGCAGCTCGTGGGGCTCGCGTTGCGCCGCCACCACGCGATGGGCGCGCCGCGGTGCAAGCGCATGTAACAATTCGCCGGCCAAGCTGGCTCGCCGTTGTTGCCGCGCCACTAACCAACGCGAAACCAACAATAAGAACACCAGCATCGCCAGACTATCGAAGTAGATTTCCCCGACGCCACGCAACACATTGATCGTGCCCCAGCCTAACCCCGCCACAATGCCGATCGACAACGGCAAGTCGAGATGCAACCGACGGCTACGAATCGATGCTAAGGCCGCCCGAAAAAACGGCATTGCCGCAAACGTCAGCGTCGGTACGGCGACCACCATCGAAGCCCAACGAAAAAACGTGATGTCGCGCGTCGCCATCTGACCGAACATGCCGGCATAGAGTGCTGCGGCTAACAACATGATGTTGCCGACCGCCGCCCCTGCTACGCCCAAGCGCAGCAGCATCGCGCGATCTTCGCGCCGGCGTTGGGCTTCGCGATCCAAACCGCGAAATGGGTGGACCGGATGGCCTAACCGGTCGAGGTGCGTTGCGATCGCCGACAATTTCACCGTGGCAGGATCGAACACGACATCCGCACGCGCGCCGGCGAAATCAACATTGACTTCCATCACGCCGCCAAGACATTGCGGAGTCGATTCCACTAACCACATACAACCGACACAACGCAAATCTTCGAGATAGAACGACGCCCTACTACGGCCTTGCGGATCAAGCGCAACGTGGTGCGCATAGAAAACCGCGTCGTCAAATTCGACATAGCGCTGGGCGCTTGGTTGCGCGGGTGTCCGCTTATCGGACAATGCATAATATCGTTCTAAGCCAAACTCGGCGATCGCGCCGTACACCACCGCACAACCGTTGCAACAAAACGCCAACGTTGGTGCAACGTCACACGCCGGCGCATCAGCGGCGGCACTACTCGTTGCCGCTTGCGTATGCAACGCGGCAGTAGCGGCATCGACCGGCGTGCCACAGTGGGCGCAAAGCAGCGGTGGCCGATTTGCAGCTACGGGTGACGCCACGCTTAACCCGCCGCGGCCAATGCCAGCGACACTGCCAGCGCTCGATGGTATGCCTGCGTATTGCATCAGTGCGCCTCGCTTGGATTATGACCAGGATTATGGGCTGGATTATGACACGACGGCGCGGTCACGCCGTGGGTGCCAGCATCACGCCAACGCGTTACCAACGTGAATACGCCCATGCCGACCAGCACAATGGCGATGAGCATCGGCCGCTTGTTGCGCAACGTTGTTAGTACACCACCGCCGAGCGCAAGTAGCCCGACCATTGCTGGCAACGTGCCCAACCAAAATGCTGCCATGACCGAAGCGCCGCCCCACGCCGACGCTGTGCCGGCGGCCATCGCAACAAACGCCCACAACCAGCCGCACGGTAGGAGCCCCGTGAGAACACCCATCATCGCCGCTTGCACGCTGGGTTTACGGCCACGCAATTGCACAAGGCGCTGGGCAAAATGACTACTACCTGCGGACGCTCGACGTTGTGCCAACGGCAATACCGTCCAAATGCCCCAACCGATCAGCATCAAGCCTGACAAGATTGCAGCGACGCGTTGCACACTACCAACGCGGCCGGCGATATCGACCGCTTTACCGACGATGCCAGCCATCACGCCCAACGTTATGTACGTCAACAGCCGCCCGCTCGAATGCCACAACGCAGCGCTGGCCGAGGCTGACCAGCGTTTATCCGGCGCTGCACCGCGATGCGCCAACGCCACCAGCGGCCCACACATGGCTACGCAATGCAGGCTGCCCAGCACGCTCGCACTTGCCACCGTGAGGACCGTTTGCAACACTACTGGCTCACCGCTGCTGAAGCCATATAGTTGTCGGCACCGCGGTTGGCGCGTACCACCACATCGTACCAACCGATTTTGTCAGCAAACGCAACTTGATAACAGCCAGCGCCTTGCGGCTGTAACACCCGTTCAATATTTTGCTCGGGCGTTGCACGATGTTGCCCAATTACGCGCACTGCCACCTCAAGCGGTGCACCCGCAGCGTCGGTCATGCAAGCACTGAGTTGGCCGCCTGCCAACTTCACCGTGGCGTGCCAACCTAAGGCGCGGGCTGCATTGGCCTCGGCAATGTTGGTATCGTAGTGGGTCGCGCGCTCATAATAATCAGGAATGACCCGCGACTTGCCACCCATTTGCGACACCACGGCGAGCGCCACCGCCGACGCGATGGCCGCTCCCAAGATGCCCACAATCGCCAGCGTCCATCGAGTTGCAGCGGTCATATTTTTCCCTCCGGGCCAGGCAATGAAAGATCAATCGTTGAAATCAGCTTGAGGTCTTCACGAACCTCTAACACCACGGTGCGCTGACCGTGCACAAACGAAGCAACCGGTACATCGACGAACAATGGCACTTCTACACTGTGATGCGGCTTCACATTCCAATGAGGAATTGGCATCCGCAACTTGGCGTCAGGTGCAGCTTTAAGTGCAAAGGTGTAGTCGCGGACCGCATCGCCTTTGTTTTCGAGTTTGATCCGTACACTGCTCGCGATGACGCCGTTACCGAGGTCAACAAATGCCGGGCCGTTGACGCGCAACACCCACACATCCGTACCCGTGCGTGAATCGGCACGCGTCACAAGCAAAACAAATGCCGCGACCAACAACACCGGATACACCACCGTGCGCACGCGTAAGATTTTCTTGGTCTTGCCAGCAAGCTGATCTTGCGACGTGTAGCGAATCAGCCCCCGCGGCTGATGGACTTTGTCCATCACCGTGTCACACGCATCAATGCACTGCGCGCAACCAACGCACTCAAGCTGTAGCCCTTGTCGAATATCAATGCCAGTTGGACAAACCGCGACACATGCATGGCAATCGATGCAAGCGCCTTGTTTGACACCACCAGCGAGCGGCAACGCCATGGCATCGTGCGCCACGTTGGCCACCATCGGCGCGTCGGCGAGCATCGGCAATTTGTGTTTCACGTTGCCACGAGGCTCACCGCGGCCAGCGTCATAGGCGACGATGAGTGATTGGGTATCCAGCAACGTCGACTGCAACCGGCCGTACGGACACGCGATGATGCAAACCTGTTCGCGAAAGTACGCAAAGTCGGCAAACATCAACGCAGTGACGATCATAACGGTGGCAAAACCGCCCGGATGTTTGGCCGGTGACGTTGTGATCCAATGCAATAAGCGATCAGTCCCAACGAAGTACGCCAAAAATATATTGGCAACGACGAAAGACAAGCCGACAAAGATGCCCCAGCCAGCAATGCGGCGGCCGGTTGGCCAGCCTTTTTTGTCCATGGCTTTTTGCTGCCCAACCGAGCCTTCGATCCAGCGCTCGATCGGACGAAAGATGTGTTCGAGATACACGGTTTGCGGGCAGCCCCAGCCACACCACACGCGACCAAACAGCGCGGTTACCAAAAGCACCGTGGTCACTACCGTGAGGCCTAGCAGCATCAACAAAAAACCGTCACTGGGCCGGAACACCATGCCAAACAACGACAGCTCGGCGCTGGTGACATCGATCAACATGGCCGGCCGACCGCCGATGCGCAAAAACGGCAGCGTCGCAAACAACACGATCAGCGCGTAGGCCACAAATCGACGACGATTAAGGAATCGACCAGGCGCTAGCCGCGGACGAATCCAGCGCCGCGTACCATCGCGATTAAGCGCTGGCAGCACACTTTCTTTATCCGCCTTGTTCGACATACTATGGTGCCACAAACGCTTCAACAGGATTGCCTTCGGCACCTTTGCCAGCGAGCTTCTTGCCGCGCAGAGTTGCCGCAAAGGCGGCGGCTGCGTTCAAATCCGGCAGCGACAACTGATCACCCCAGGCAATCATGGCGGTACCGGCGACACCGCCGCGAATCGTCAGATAGATATCGCGTCGGGTGCTGCCGTGAATTTGAAAATTGTCGGTGAGATTTGGACCAACAAGGCCTTCACCATTCGCAGCGTGGCAGGCGACACATTTTTCCTTGAAGATCACCGCGCCGCGATCAACCAGCGCTTGATCGGCCATCGCAGCGACCAGCACTTCTTCAGTCACCGACGACGATTCGGTTTTTTCGCGCTCGACGCGTTT
>JAYWHS010000205.1:0-1586 GCA_043777635.1 Kofleriaceae bacterium
GCCGATGCCGGCGCTTCGATGTTGGCTCCGAAGAAAAGCAAAGCTGGTTTGTTCGCTGCGTTATTTGTTGTACTGGCCGGTGGCGAAGGCCAGAATCACTTGACGCGCACCGGCACCATCTTCGGTACGCCATTCTACATGGCACCAGAACAAGCGCTGGGCAGCCCGGTTGATGCACGCACCGACGTGTACGCGATGGGCGTTATTTTGTACGAGCTGTTTGCTGGCTCGGTGCCATTTGGCGGCGAATCCTTCATGGGGATTTTGACCCAGCACATCACCACCGAACCTGAGCCAATCGAAGCGCGCGCGGGCCGGGCTGGCCGGCATTTGCCGCCCGGCATTGCCGAGATCATCGGCTACTGCATGCGCAAAGATCCTGCGCAACGTTATCAAACCATGGATGACCTGGTCGCTGCGATGGTGGCCTCGTATCGAGCCATTGCCGGCGCTGGGATGAGCAGCTACATGGCCGCGTTTCCGGTGCCGTCGCAGCAATCGCAGCCGGCTCTCATGCCGCCGCATCTAACCGGCGGTGCGCCTTATGTGCCACCGACACCGGGGGTGATGACGCCGACCGGTGGCATGCCAGCGCCGGGGCAATTCGGCGGGCCAGGCCAGGCCACGGGGGCCGGATACGGTCAGCCACCTGCAGGGCAATCGGCACCAGCGTCAGGCGCGGCGTCGCAACCTCCTTATGGATCGTATACCGGCCGGGCATCAGGCGGCAGCTTTGGCGGCGACGCCGATGCCGGCGCTTCGATGTTGGCTCCGAAGAAAAGCAAAGCTGGTTTGTTCGCTGCGTTATTTGTTGTACTGGCCGGTGGCGGTGGTGCCGGTTGGTATTTCTTAGCTGGGCCGGGTAGCAAAACCACGCAAGCTGGTGCGGGCTCGGGCAGTGGCACCGCGACGGTGGCTAACAATGCAGGTATGGATGCCGGTGCTGGAGTTGCACTAACGCCAACGCAAGATGCGAGCGCCGGCACTGTGGTGCCGAGCGCAGTTGATGCACCGACGGTAGTTGCCACGGTGGATGCTGCGTCTGCCGTCACCGTCGACGCTAAACCGGTGGTGGTGGCGACCGCGCATCAAGTCCTGGTCAAGGTTGCCGGTGTCGCGAAGTTTGAAATCTATGATGGCGACGACAAACTCGTAGATGGCCCGGAAAATGTCGAAGTGCTCGGCGACACCACGCGAACGCTGGTGTTGAAAGCGCGCGGCTACAAGGATCTGGAAGTCGAAATTTCGGGCAGCAAGCCGAGCTTTCAATTCAAGATGGAACGCATCAAGGTAACTACACCAATTGGACCGGTTGGGCCGATTGAACCGCCGCCGCCCAAACTTGATTGTCGGCGCAAAGTTACCGACCCCAAAAATCCAACGTGTATTGCGCAGTTTTGCGCCGACCCGGCCCACGACACCAGCCAATTTTGCGTGGATTGATAGCGACGGTGCTACCTGGCAAAATATCCAAGAGGCTCGACGCGCGGCTTTGCCGCCGATTGCCAGCTTGGTTCGGTGACCGAGCCCACACCCACGCTGATCTTTGTCTGAAATTGTCCCACTCTGAGCACTTGTCGTCGTAG
>JAYWHS010000206.1:0-5234 GCA_043777635.1 Kofleriaceae bacterium
GATAGCACCAGCGGTGAGCTGGCCATCCACGTCGGTTGCTCACTGGACGTTTCTGTCCGTGATCCGGACGAACCAACCGTCACCGAAACAGTATGATCGGCCGGTACGCCGGGCTTGTTCTCGGGCATGAGTTGCGCCGACACCCACGCATCGGCTTGCGGCTGGCCGTTGAGGCCCAGCACCGTGCCACGAATCACGCTATCACGGGCCTCGACGGTGAGATTCTGAGTCGTAACTTCGTTCGTCAGCTCAAGCCGCAGGCTCGTTGCGGCAGTCGCTTGTGGTTGCTTGGCCAGGCGCAACGCCCCATGTTCATCGCGCACTGAAATTGCATAGCTACCCGGATCCAAACCGACGATGCGAAAAGCGCCGCCGGGTCGAGTTTTGGCTTCGTTGTGATCGGTGCCCATGTTCAGATCTGCAGTGGCACTGCCGAACGCCGAAACCGTAACCCCGACCACGGGTTTACCATTTTCGTCGACAACCACGCCCACGACACCCGCGTGTGGCGTAAGCGTGACGACCAACCCTTTTTGATCGGCAGCGTTCACCGTCACTGGAAGTTTACCAACTCGACCCTCTTGGGTGCGTGCGACAAGCACAAATTTGCCATCAGGTACGTTGTGCATCACGAACACGCCAGTGGCATCGCTTTGCGCTTGCGCCATCGCCACTTTGACCGCATCAAAAATGTCGCCGATGCCAGATGCGCCTTCCGCGAGCTGCAATGAAAGTGTCGCGCGGGTCGCGGGGCTTACGGTGCCAGCGAGGGTGACCCCGCCTTCCATGGTGATCAACACGTCGGTCACATCGGCGTCTTTGACTGTGACGGATTTGCCGATATTGGGAATCACCTCAGCGCCCAATGCGCCGAGAAAGTAGGTGCCTGGGTTCACACCTAACAACTCGAAGTAACCATCAGCTGCCGATGGAGTTTGGGCAACTACGCCATCTTTATTGCCGAACGAAAATCCGCCGACGATGACGCCAGGCACACCGTCACCCTTGCTGTCTTTTTTCACTACGAAACCCGAAATCGTGAACGCACGGTCGACTGCGATCTTTACATCGGCAACTTGCTCTCCGATGCCCAACTCAACCACCGTGGGTGCGCTCGACCGAAAGTTACGGGCGGTTGCCGTCAGCTCGACGGCGCCCCAGCCAACCCGACGCAACACAAAATTACCACGCGCATCGGCCAACACCGCGTTGGCGCCACTCGCAGCACGGCCTTTGCCAAGGTGCTTGCTGTCGGCGTGGACCAGCGCATGGGCAACCGGTTTACCATCGGCCCGCGCTACAACTTGGCCTCGGATCGTTGCGCCGGGCGACAACACAAAATCAAGTGTTACCGGCGTCGCTGCAATCGTCGTCGATTTTTCACTATCGACGTAGTCTTCTTGGGTCACCGTGGCGCGCCAATCACCGGCCGGCAAGGCCATGCGATAGCTGCCGTTTTGATCGGTAAACGTTGCCGTACTACCTCGGCTGAACAAACTCGCCAGCCCTTCGTCCAGTTTCAAGGTGACCCGCGCCGCTACCACAGGGCCGCCACCGATGTCGGTGACCGTACCGGTGAGATTCACGGTGCCGGTATCCAGTATCAAATCGATGCCAGTTTTGTGTTCGCGCGCAGCCACGGCCACATCGTTGCGGGTCGTCGGCAGATAGCTATCAGCCGCTGCAGCGACGATATATTTGCCTGGTGCGACGTTCGCAGTCCAGACGCCGTTGAGATCGGCCACCGCGGCCACCGAGGTATCAACGCCCGAAAGTTCGGCAAACGCATTGCCGCCAAGTTGATCAGGCTCTACAAAAACTACGGCGCCACCGACGCCAGCGCCATCGCTGCGACGGGTGACTTTGCCTGACAGCGTGGCAGGAGATTCATCAGCGGGCGCACCGTTGCGCGCGCGCTGCTTGCGTGCAAGCAGATCACCGTCGCTGCTTGCGCTTTGATTCGCCCATGGATCCACGGCGGCCGGCACAGCGGCGTTGCGCTTGGGTGGCGTTCCACAGCTGCGAATTTTCACCAAGACCGCCGCTACGACGACGATGATCACCCCCACTGCAATAATTCGACCATTGCGCTGCATGGCGGCACCGTATCACTGCGTCGGCGCGCGGGCGCCGCTCAACCCAGATCAATCCGTTGTTACGCATTCGAGGCCGATTAGGGTGCCTGGAAACACGGGATGTCGTCCGGACTCATAGCTCGCGGCTAATCCCGGCGAGGGGGCCGGGCACCAAATAGGTTCGGCTTCAATACCTACGCACGGCGTGACGCTTCTACTAGCATCACACAATGGCAACAGCCGTTGACGTTGCTGCGCCTCACCGTAGTTGCGATATTCAGTGAATGCGCAGTCAAAAGGCTCGACAAGTTTGCCATCGAAACACGGAACACCGAACACGTGATTCAAGGTTTGCCCAATTTGACTCAGTGCATCGCTAAGGTCCTCTTTGCAGATAGTCGTCGTCGAATTGCTACGAATTTTCGATCCGAATTCCATCAACCGTAAGCTCGGTGTTGCGACCACACTACTAGTAGCGTTGGTATACGCGCAGGCTTGAGTCAATTCCAGGCCTGGCACGGCTGAGTTGGCAACCTCAACTTGGGTTACATCGGGCACGTAGCCGGTAATCAACGAAACAAGTACTGATTTATCGTTTTTGATTTGTGACAATTTTTTACGGAGGATCGTCGCACTAAGTGCACCCGGCTTAGGGTCCGGCCGACAATTATGATGGGGCCCGATCGTGGTCGCGGCTTCGTCGCAGGTAATGCTGTTGGCGAAACAGCGAAACGCAGTTGCTTCATCATCAGGAATCGGCTGCGACAGAAAGTCCGGCGCTAGCGAGCAATCGTCATTGGCAGAAATCACCACCAAGACGAGTTGTGCATCGCTGCGAATGAATCCAGTGCTACCAGCTCCGGTCTGATTACCGACGCTACCCGGCTCACCGGCTAGCGGAAACAAGGCCCGAGAAATCGCACGAAATGGCTGGGCATATCGACATGTGCTCGGCGGTAAAGCGAGCATATTGACTAATGCATCGGTTAATGAGCCTTGGAAATTCTGCAAGCGTTGACCTGGCAGACCCCATTCGGGGCCGTCGGACAAGAATGCTTTACCGTCGGTAAAGAGCATGCCGCCGGTATAGAAGTCCGCGTTGTCACCCTTCGATGAACAGCCGGCCGCAGGTGTTCCGCCTGCGGTGCCCATGTCACTTGAAATAACCGCAATATGAAGGTCCGGCAAACCACCCGAAATACTATTCAACATGCTGGCAAAGTTGCGCGCATTGCTGGCGAGCGTGGTCCGCATACCCTGCATTGCTGGCGATGTATCAACGACAAAAAGAATATCGAAACGTAGCGGTACATGAACCGGAAACATCTTACGTTCCGTGCGCACCCGCGTGAACGGCTCAGGCACCTCCACCGCTTGTTCAGCGCAGCCCAGCGCGCCGAGGGTGACAGCGAGTGCAACCGAACCCACCAACTGCATATGCGTGAATCGAGATTTGGGCATCTGCGTACAGATCATTGCAAACGTCCGGCCATCCCGCAGCTGCGCTAACCTGCTGAAACCCCACTAATCACGACGATGGCTTTGTGTCGGCGTGTCAACCTAGTTGGCAATCATGCAACCAACCCACATGCCTGTTGATTGATTTCCTGGCATGGTTCCGACGTGAGAATTGCATTCATCATGATGGCCGCCATTGCAGTGACCAGCGCATGTAAGCGCCGAGCACCAGCCGGCTTGCCCGGAGCCAACCCCAACCCGTCGCCGGCCGCACTCGCACCAGCTAGTGCTGCGCCGAAAACCGGAACGACTGGCGCCGCAACCGCGCCGACGGTGAGTGTGCCAACCGCACCAGCCGCAGCCAACGCTGTTGCCTGCCTTGCCGACCGATTGCCGCCGCTATTTCTGCAAGTTCCCGACGCTCCGCAATGCACCGCCGATAATCAAAGCTGCCGTGACCTGTGCATCACCGGTGATGTCGGTGCATGCTTTGCACGCGCCGTAGCCACCGAGAACGCCACCAATCATAATGAAGCCACGGTGTTGTTCGCGCGTGCGTGTTCGCTTGGCGCGGCGTCTGGTTGCACCAACTACGCGGCGCATCTTTGGACCGGAGCTGTTGCCGCGAGCATGCCGTGCGCCAAGCGGTTGATGGCCGCAGCCTGCCAAGCCCGCGATCCATACGCCTGCGGCATGGCCATTCGCTTCGACGTTGAAGCCAGCGATGGTTCACCCGCTGAACGCCAACGCATCGCCGCAAACGCCAACGCCTACTGCACCAATGTGCAAGGCTTCGCATGTCGAGTGCTGGCGAAATTCGTCGAGGACAGCATGCTCGAAACTCCAAACCCCGAGCGGGTCCGCGCCCTGCTTGAACAAGCATGCAAATCCGGCGACACCGATTCGTGCGGCAAAACTACCGCAGCCGCTGCATTTCATTGATACCGCACAGTGCTACGTTCCCGAGTATGGAATTCCACGACGAAGTTAAAAAACGGTTAGAGACTCATCACGGCGGCGCCAGCTTTGCCGAGACCATGGCCAAAGGATTTGCCGGCCGGTTCAACGACGAGTTTTGGGCGTTGTGGCAAACCGAGGTCGTCGCACATCATGGCAATGCACCGACCTATCTTGATTTAGGCTGTGGTCCCGGCATGCTGTTGCGGGAATGGAAGCAACGCACGCCAGCGGCCCGCGTGATCGGCGTCGATATGCAACCCTACATGCTCGAAGCCGCGCGCCAGGTTGCGACCGAAGTCGGCGGCGAAATCGTCGATTGTGATTTACACGCGCTGCAATTGCCGCTCGCCGACAACTCCGTCGACGGCATCGTGTTGTCGATGGTGGTTCATGAAATGCACGAACCCGTCGGCCTGCTGCGTGAAGCCCATCGGGTATTGCGCGGTCGCATGGTGATTTCCGATTGGGTGCGCTCGCCGTTGCAAACCTACTTGCAGCGTTGGCCAGCCGAAGAAAGCCTAAGCTTAGGCGCCGGCTCTGAAAAACGCGCGCATCACTTTGATCACTTTATGGAGCACTGCAAATTTACCGCCGACGATCTAACCTGGTTGGTGCAAGAGCTGGGCTTCGTGATCGAGTCTTCAGCCGCCCGCCAAAACGGCCAGTTCATCACGTTGGTAGTTAAAAAATAGTTTCGAGAAACTGCCTAGAGCCAGGTGATCCATTCGCGCACCAAGGCTT
>JAYWHS010000207.1:0-1582 GCA_043777635.1 Kofleriaceae bacterium
GCCGCGCGCGCGCCACCGGGAAGTTGACTCACCATAGCTGCCACACGGATCCGCGTTGCGTCGTCTAGATCGCGGCTGCGATCGCCGGTGCGACGTGCAAGTTGCGCTAAGGCAAACGCAACTTTGTCAGGCTCCGGCCAATCCCACGTCGGCATGGCATCCAACCAATCGCGCACGCGGTGCATCGACACCACCGCGTTAAGCGGGCCGTACAATGGAACCCGTGCGCCGATCCGCGACAGCGCCCACAAATGCACGGCGTCTTCGCGGCCTTTGCGAGTTTCCATGCGGCGCACCAATTCGTCGCCGAGCCGGGCTTTTTGACTTTGTTGCAAACGTTCAAGGCTGCCGACCACGCGCCACATCTCGGCCATTTCTTGCTTGCTGGCTTTTACTTCAGCGAGTTTTTTGGCTTGTTTCGCGTTGGGCAACAGCAATGGTGCCAAACGGTCAAAGAGTTGCTCTTGTTGACCGTTGATGAGGCTGCCAGCGATTCGCCGCCAGACGATCCACCAAGCTAAGCGATTCGGTTCGCTCTTGGCGAAACAAATATTTTCGTTGAACACGCCCCACATCACCTTGGCTCGCCACGCATCAAGCGGCGCACCAAATCCGGGGCGCATACAAAATCCAGCGAGATGCAACCACCGACTCTCATGCTCGCTGCTGCGTTTGCGTTCTTCAACCACGTCGACTAATGCATCGAACAGCGCGCGAATCGTCGCCGTCGACCATTCATCGCGCCGGGCTTCTAACAAGGTTTCAAGTTGTTTGCCTAGCGCGGTCAAATCCTGGGCCGAGCCGCGAAACGCGGCAATGATCGCAGCTTTGGCGTGCGGACTGTTCGGATGTGGCGCAGCGACATCGGCGCTACTGCCACCGCTAGCATTGGTGGCCGTTGTAGTGCTCGCCGCACCCGTGCCGCCTGACCGCATGTCAAAACTTAGCTTCCAGCGACCCGGTTCGACGTCCGCCGGAGATTGTTGCTCAACACAATGAATCTCCAGCGCGCCGAGCTCCGAAATCTGAACTTCAATCCGCACCGTGGTTTTGCTTTTGCCACGGGCGCGCAACACGGTGACAATGGGCGGCAGTTCCAACAAGTCCGAGCCATCGTCGATGGTGTCAGCGCGGCCGTCGCCCACCGGCACCATGCCACCCGGCGCATCATCGCGTGAGCTCGACGAGTACAAGCGAAAACTGACCGGCCGATTGGTGACCAATTCAAAATCGCGCGGCAAGGCAACGTGGCTACCCTCATCAAGGCCTTTGCTGGCTACGCAAACCGCAAACTTCTCCGCGCTCGGACCTTCGACGCCAATATAGAAGCCGCGCGGAGTACCACCTTTGATGCGCGCGGCCAAACCCCGCCGGACCAAACCAAAGTAAGCCGCCCCGTCAGCAACGGCTAATTCAGGTAGCGCAACCGGCAACTCGCGCGGTCGGACACCCTGCCATTGGGCGATCTGATCAAGCACGCGCGCGCGCAAGATCATCGGAGTCATCGCACCACCGTTAAACAGCACCGCAGCGATCGTGCGGCCGTCGACTAACGCGTCATGGCGCTGCAAAAACACTGCAA
>JAYWHS010000208.1:0-1579 GCA_043777635.1 Kofleriaceae bacterium
GCACATCCGCGAGGTCATGGCGTTTACCCCGGACGAATTGTAGGCGCGCCGTGCTACGCTGGGCATCGTGACAGACAGTGATTTTGATGTCTTGTTTCAAGGATTAGCGAGTGTCAAGGCTCGCTACATTGTTGTGGGTGGCGTAGCTGTCGTGTTGCATGGCCACATGCGCCTCACGGCCGACGTAGATTTAGTTCTGTCGCTGGAGCCAACCAACGTCAACGCTGCTTTGCACGCCTTGGCTAAACTTGGGTATCGACCGCGCGCTCCGGTCGACGCATTTGCGTTCGCCGACGCCGCAACTCGCAAGAGCTGGATTGAAGAAAAAGGTATGACCGTATTTTCCCTATGGAGTCCGAATCATCCAACCACCGACGTTGATATTTTTGTCCAAGAGCCTTTTGACTTCGAGGATGCGTTCGCCCGTGCCCTGCATGTCCAGCTCGGCGAAACCATTGTCACCGTGGCTTCAATCTCGGATTTGATCGCGCTCAAGACCGTCGCTAACCGGCCCAAGGACCAAGAAGATATTCGCGCGCTGCGGCTCATCGAAGAAGCAGAGCACACGTGAGCACCGATGACGGCTGGACCAACCATGAAGCCATGCAGCGTCTTGCCTGGCTCGCGCTTACGCCTGCGCAGCGGCTCGCGTGGTTATGGCAAGCGAAGCAATTTGCGTTGCGTGCATTCGCTGCCGCGAAGGCGCGCCGCACTAACCGCACGTAGGCGGCGACCGCAATTACAACAGAAGTGCGCAGCGTTACACGAAGCGCTTCGGCGCTGCTATTTCGTAGCGAAGCGAAAAAATACAATGCGTATGTCGGCTATGGCGATGTGCGCAACCAGTCGGCAGTCTACTTCGCCGACGGTGGCGGCGTCGCAGCGAAGCGGCGGCGTAACCAGCCAAACATTCCTAGCGTTGCTAGCAGCGGCAAGACCAACGCGGAACCACTGCGACCACCGTCGATGCCACAGCCGCCGCAGCCTTTGCTGCTTACTTGCCCCGGGTTTTTACCGGCCAACCGTTGGCAGCCAGCTTCGACCCCAGCGCCGCATGCGCGCTCAAAATATAGTTTAGCGCGGTCCCGATTGTCGCCGCCATCGCGGCTGGCAAACGCCGTGCCTGCAGCCAAGCAACCCATCGGGTCGTAGCCGTCGCAGGCTTTGGCGAACCAATCGGTCGAAGCTTTGGGATCTTTCACCGTGCCGACGCCGTCGCGCACAAATTTGCCGAGCACCCACAAGTAATACGGATTGTCTTTGGCTTGGGTGGTGACCCCTTGGTAGGCCGCTGCACGCAGCCGGGCAATCTCGGCGCGTGGTGGCATCGGTGCGCTTTCCAGTAAATCGGCCAGCTCGCGACACGACTCGGGTTCGCCGGCGGTGCAGCCACGTCGAAACATGGCTTCGGCCCGCATCAGGTCTTTGCTAATGCCGTTGCCCGCAACCAACATACGCGCAATCCGGCCGCAGCCTTCGGGCACCGTATCGGTGCAGCCTTTGTCGTAGTACAGCGCCGCTTGTTTGGCGTCGGCCGGCACGCCGATGCCGTATTCATAGAGTTCACCGTAGTTGGTGC
>JAYWHS010000209.1:0-1579 GCA_043777635.1 Kofleriaceae bacterium
GTGTTGCGCCACCATTTGACGCTACAGTTTGTTGTGGCAGTAGAATCGATTTCAAGTTGGTCGGGTCGGCTATCACCGTCGAGATCAAGCAAGATCCGATCTACGGTAGGCCACAGCTGTGCGCCGTCTGATGTGGACCGATAACGCGAGCCAGCCGCGTACGCAGATGTAACGCTGCCGAAAGCGACGCCGGATGGTGGTGCCAAGGCTGGCCGCGCGGTGGTACGCGCCAGCGCGGCATCAGCGTAGGTAAATGACACGGTCGGCAACGTGACTAGCGTCGACGCATCATCGTTAATGATGGCGGTTTCGCTAATGGAAGTGAGCTGGCGATACGGAGTGAATGCACCATTACACGTGGCGCTGGTGCCGCCACCTGGAAGGACGACACCTGTATCGACGGCGCCGGGCGTTTGGTAATTCAACGTGATGGTGCGGAGGTGACCAGTGGCTGGGCCTTTAACATGAACTTCAACTGCCCTAAGTTTTTGGCTCCCAAACATGCGCTTGGTGCCATCACGGTAGTCAAGTTGAGCACCGACCGGCGGTGTGCCGTTGGACATGGTGCCGACGGTTGGCGTGCAGATCAACGCTGGGCCCCAGCGCAAAATGACGGTGACGTGATCGCTGTTAATGTTAGCGTTGGCATTGCGACCGTAGGAAATCGTCGAAAGCAAACACTCGCCATTGTTTGTGCCCGTGTAGAAATAGACAACTTCGTTGCCGAATGGATCGCGCGACGAGGTGAGTGGCGCAAAATCATCAGAAACACCGATGCATGCAACTCTTGTTGGGTCGCCAAAATTATGGGTCGTACCGTCGCTGTTGCGCATCCGCCACCGAAAGCCAGCGCCGGGCGTCATGCGTTCATAGCGCGCGAAACTCGTGTCGTTTTGCGCACGGTAGCTGCGGAATGTACCATCCATGGCACCGCCGGGTTCGGTGACGCGAATTAACGGACGCCCACCAGCGAGAGTGCTCACGAACATATCGTTGTCGCGAGCGTCGCCACCGATGGCTACCAGATCTTGATCAGCCATGCCGCCGCTGGCCAGTGCGCTTTTCGATGTGTCCTTCTTGATGATTGGAACATCAAGACTCCAGCCGGCCGCGATGCCGCCGTAGATCGAGCCTTGCGATGAATAACTCAGCGCCAGCGACGGCACCATGCCGCCGCGCCCAGGTGGCATGGCGATCGGGTATGCGTACTGCAGGCCACCGGTTTGACTCGAAACCGAAGCTTCGGCGCCGGTGAGGGCGGAACCTTTGGGCGCATCTGCGCCCATTTCAGGTGCAGCCGACGACACAATATCAGCTGGTGCAGCGTGGACAAAATTGCCAAAGCCAGCGATCGCAGCGAGTGCAATGGCGGTGCAACGTTTGGCGACCAGCGCGACAGGATTTGATTTTTTCATGGTTGGTTACCTGATGCCTGCGCTACTGGCGCAGTGATACATGCCGCGATTTCGGTGGAGTCTTTCGCTGCGATGCCGCAACGCACTTGACCAACGGTCAGTTGCTTGACGCATGACTGCATGAACGGCACACCAATCGCTTGATCCGCAGCAGCACGTTGCGC
>JAYWHS010000210.1:0-1577 GCA_043777635.1 Kofleriaceae bacterium
CGCAACGGTGTGCAGAGTTTGCGCATGGCGGGTATCGCCAAAATTCTTGCTGGCATGACAACCCCGGAAGAAATTCTGCGTTGCACGGTGGATGACTAATGGCCGCGATTACCCTGCAATCCTTATTGAAGACGATGCTCGACAAAGGTGCATCCGACTTGCACGTCACAGCTGGGTCGCCGCCGCGCCTGCGGATCGATGGCGAGTTGGTTCGGCTGCAAACTGATGCGCTCAGCGCCGTCGACACCAAACAACTCTGTTACTCGGTGATGAACGATGCGCAAAAGTTGCGGTTCGAAGAAGATCTTGAACTCGATTTTTCCTTCGGCATTCGCAACATGGCGCGGTTTCGAGCCAACGTGTACATGCAGCAATCCTGCGTGGCCGGTGCGTTTCGCTTGGTGCCATACAATATTATTCCGCTCGAAGATTTGGGCTTGCCGCCGGTGGTGGCTGAGCTTGCAGAAAAACCGCGCGGGTTAATTCTAGTCACCGGCTCCACTGGCTCAGGCAAATCGACGACCCTAGCATCGATGCTAGATCGCATCAACCAGCGTCGCCGTGGCCACATCGTTACCATCGAAGATCCGATCGAGTATCAACATCAGCACCGTGGCTGCTTGGTCAACCAACGGGAAATTGGCCGCGACAGCACGTCGTTCAAGCGCGCCCTGAAATACATTTTGCGGCAAGACCCCGACGTGGTGTTGGTTGGCGAAATGCGCGATCTTGAAACCGTTGAAGCGGCACTCACCATTGCGGAAACCGGCCACCTTTGTCTGGCCTCGTTGCACACCAACAACGCAATTCAAAGCATCAACCGAATCATCGACGTGTTCCCGGCGCATCAGCAGAGCCAAGTCCGTGCAGTGTTATCCTTTGCCCTCGAAGGCGTCGTGACCCAAGCCTTGTTGCCGCGAGCAAGTGGCTCCGGCCGGGTGTTGGTTTCCGAAGTGCTGGTGCCCAATGCAGCCGTGCGGAACCTGATTCGCGAAGACAAACTGCACCAGATCTATTCACAAATGCAGATTGGCCAAACCAAGTACGGCATGCAAACACTCAATCAATCGCTGCTCGATCAATATTTGAAAAAGAATATTACGATGGAAGAAGCCTTGGGCCACACCAGTGAGCTCGATGAACTCAAAACCATGATTCTGAACGCCGGCGGATCACCTAGTGGTCTCGGCGGTGCCGGGTCGGCCGCACCAACTAAATCTGAGCGAAAATAGGAGACACTGTGGCCAAGTTTCAATGGGAAGCAGCGACACGTGCCGGCGAGCCGCGCAAGGGTGTCATGGAAGCGGCGGATGCCGAGACCGTCGAGGCTCGCCTCAAAGGCGAAGGGCTGTCGATCAAAAAGGTCAAACGCGAGCGCCGCGATATTCAACTACAGATTGGCACGGGGGTCGGCCCCAAAGATCTGCAAATCTTTACACGCCAGATGGCGACGATGATCGACGCTGGTTTGCCGTTGGTGCAGTGTTTGGACATGCTCGCCAACCAAACTGACAACAAGTCATTTGGTCGCATCCTGTTTCAAATTAAAGCCTCGGTCGAACAGGGCTCAACGTTTT
>JAYWHS010000211.1:0-1577 GCA_043777635.1 Kofleriaceae bacterium
ATCGGTGCGCTGCTCGCGCGGGCCTCGATTGAAATTGATCGCAACGAATGGCCGAACGCCTTGGCCACGATCGCTTTGATTACGGCGATTAATCCGCGCAACGTGCAAGCCATTTCGTTGCGGGCCACCGTGGCCTGGTTGCGTGATGACATGGCGGCGTACGAAACCGATCGCAAGCAGGTGTTTGCGATCAATCCCGTCTATCATCAGTTTTATCGCACGGTGGCGCACTCGGCGGTGCGCGAACATCGCTACGTGCAAGCCAACGAGTTGAACCGCGCCGCAATCGCATTGAATCCTAAAGCCTTCGACGCGATGGGCGACCTGGGCATGGGCTACTTGCGCATGGGCATGGAAACCGAAGGTGTGGAATGGCTCAATAAAGCCTGGCAAGGCGACCAGTACAACGTGCGAACCTTCAATACCCGCGATCTGTTTAGCAAAACAATCGCCCGTGAATATACGTTGGGAAAAACCAAATCGTTCAAAATTCGCTACCACGCCGACGAGCAAACCGTGCTGTCACGCTACCTAGAGCCAGTCATGGAGCAGGCTTTCGGCGATATGGCGAAACGCTACGGCTTCACTCCGCAAACCCCGGTTGTGTTGGAGCTGTACAAAGATCGTAGCGACTACAGCATTCGCACCACCGGCTTGCCGGATCTTGGCGCGTTGGGCGTTTGTTTTGGTCAGGTTATCACCGCGATGTCGCCGTCGAATGGTGACATCAATTGGGGCATGGTGCTGTGGCACGAACTCGGCCACGTATTTGCGATTCAATTGTCGAACTCACGGGTGCCTCGGTGGTTTACCGAAGGCTTGTCCGAGTATGAAACCCTGCGCGCGCGGCCGGAATGGCGACGCGAAAATGATGCAGATTTGTACGGCGCATTGGTCAATGGCACGTTGCCATCGATCGCCGACCTCAATGCCGAGTTTATGCAGCCCGATACCAGCGCAGTGGTGGTGGCGTACTACTTGTCGGCGGTGACGATTGAATATTTGGTGCAGACCTACGGCTTTAGCAAAATCGTCGAAGCGCTCAAGCTGTATGGCAAAGGCAAAGCCAACGTTGACGTGCTTGCTGCAATCACCGGTAAAAATATTGCCCAGCTCGACACCGCGTTTCGCACCTACTTGGGCACTCGCTTGGCCGCCTACAAAGGCACCTTCAAATTGCCGACGCGTGGCTTTGACGATTTGACCAAGTTAGAAATTGCCGTCGACGCCAAGCCTAAAGATGCTAAGGCCAAAGCCAACCTGGCGTTGGGTCACTACTACGCTGGCGATGCCGCACCGGCGGTGGCAACGGCCAAAGCCGCGCTCGCGCTTGATCCGAAGCAGCCGCTGGCCCGCTACATTATCGCAGAAGCGACGATGTCGGCCGGCGATGTAGCGAGTGCACAAGCGCAATACACCGCGTTGATCACTGACGGTATTGACAGCTACGATATCCGCTCCAAACTCGCCGCGATTGCGCAAAAAGCTGGGTTGGCGCAAGTTGCCGAAGCGCAATTGTGCAAAGCCAAGCAGCTCGATCCTGAACGCAGTTATCCATATCAAGCGTTGGCAGAAAT
>JAYWHS010000212.1:0-1577 GCA_043777635.1 Kofleriaceae bacterium
CTTCAACGACGACACCACCAGCAAAAACTGGAAAGCCCTCATGGACCACGGCATCAAAAATGCCGCTGGCTCTACCCTTGGCAAAACCATCGTATTTGCCCGCAAGCACGTGCACGCCGAGCACCTCCTCAAAATCTTTAATCGTGATTACCCGCAATACGGCAGCAACTTTTGCCAAATCATCGACAACACCATCAACTACGCTGAAGCACTGATCGACGATTTCAAAGATAACGATGCCGCCAAAGCCCGGCCACTCACCATCGCTATCTCCGTCGATATGCTCGACACCGGCATCGATGTGCCTGAAGTCGTCAACTTGGTTTTCGCCAAACCGGTGAAGTCCTTTGTCAAATTCTGGCAAATGATCGGCCGCGGCACTCGGTTATGCAAAAACTTGTTTGGCCCCGGCCAGCACAAAACCGAATTTGTCATCATCGATCACTTCGACAACTTTGATTATTTCGGCACCGAGTACCAAGCGCCAAGCAACAAACTCACCAAGTCACTGTTGCAAAAACTATTTGAAACCCGCATCGAACTGGCCCAAGCCTGCCTCGATAAAATGGACGAAGCCGGGTTTAACACGGCCACTGCATTGTTGCTGTCTGACATCAAAGCCACCATTGCCACCAATGCCCTTGAAACCCGTGGTGCCGTACAAGCCGACCTGCAACGCCTCGCCGATGGCGACCACCTTGCCAACTTTACCCCGTCCACCAAACACGATTTGCTCAACATCGTGGCACCACTGCAACGTTGGCGCACCACCACCGTGCACGACGAATCCAACGAAGCCGCCTATCGCTTTGACTTGCTCACCACTCGCTTGCAACTTGAACTGGTGCGCAACGGTGCCCAAGGTCAAGCCGTGCTCGATTTGCGTCCACGCGTCGAAGAATGCGTTGAACTGCTACCCAAAAATCAAAACCAAATCAAAGCCCACGCGGCCACCATCCGACAAGTGCAATCGCGCAGCTTTTGGGATGCTGCCACCCTTACCGATATCGAAGCTGTGCGCATCGACTTGCGCGGTGTCATGCGCCATCAAGTGGCGCCACGCGCCGGCCGGCCTGCGCCGCTGTACATTGATATCACCGACACTAACGTCTCGGTCGAAGCCCACATCCCCAACCTCGAAGGCCTCGAACTGGTCGAATATCAACGCCGGGTCCGCGGAGTGATCGATGGCCACTTGGCTACCGACCCAGTCATCGCTCGCATTCGCACCGGCAAAAGCGTTACCAACGAAGATCTCGAAAGCCTCGCCAACCGCGTGCTCACCGTCGACGACAAAGCCAACGTCAAACACTTGGCCGGACGTGATCCGCAAACCCGCCGGTCATTGCTTGCGGTATTTCGGAGCCTGGTGGGCCGCGACGCCGAGCAAGTACAACAAGCTTTTGAAGGTTTCAGCCGCAAGCACACCCGCACCCTCACCGCGCAACAACTTAACTTTTTGCAGATCTTGCAAAAACACATCGCCGACCACGGCGGTATCGAAATCGAGCGGCTCTACGAAGCACCCTTTACCAACCTGCACGCCGAAGGCATTGATGGTGTGTTCAAAGATGAAT
>JAYWHS010000213.1:0-19368 GCA_043777635.1 Kofleriaceae bacterium
CAAGTGCGACTTGATCATCTTGACTAACAAGTCGTCGTCTTGACCAACCGCAATCGCTTGAATCAACATGCATTCAGCCAACGACCTGGCCGCGATACCAACCGGCTCAAACGATTGGATCTTTTCCAACACCGTTTCGCACAGCTCTTCGGACACACCGAGGTCAGCAGCAATTTCAGAAATTGTAGGCTCTTTGAAGTAACCGTCAGAATCGATATTGCCGATAATGGTGAGGCCAATTTCGAGTTGCTGGGTTGGCAAACTCGACAACTTGAGTTGCCACGCCAAATGGTCATGCAGCGAAGGTGGTTTGGTTAGCGTTTGCTCCAGCGACGGCATTTCATCACCACCGGAAAACCCACTGCCAGCGCCGCCGCCGGAGTAGTTGTCCATGTAGTTATCCCAGTCGACTTCATTGATCGCACTGGCATCGCCCTTGAGCTCGATGGCACCGAGTTGCTCGACCACGGGTTGATCCATGGGGATTTCAGTATTGCCGGCACCTTCGAGTTGCTTGGTGTACTGCTCATCGCCGCCAACCAATTCGCGGTCGCGGCTGCGCTCAGAGTCGAGATCGAATTCGTCATCGAGAATCGGATTTTCCAGCATTTCTTCGCCGACCATCTCGGCAAGTTCCATGCGGGAAAGCTGCAACAGCCGGATCGCTTGTTGCAGTTGCGGCGTCATCACAAGCTGTTGTGACAGCTTGAGCTCTTGTCTCATTTCCATGCCCATCAGATTTCTCCAGTCATTTCATACTGTTACAAGATGAACAAGCTCTCACGTAGTAGCTTCGAATGGCACTTGAAAATTCCGTGCCAAATGTTGCTGTGAGGTTGGTACAAACCTTGATCAGAATAACTGGTTCCCACGCAGCTGTAAACGATGTTGGCCCGCGGATTGCTAGTACGCGGATTGCCTACACCTATCAAGCTGCATCACGGACCTCGTGCCCTACCCTGCCTACCAGCCGCGCTGACTACAATGTCTTGAGATACTCAATAACCGCTGCCCGTTCATCTGCGGTCAGCACATCACCAAACGTGTGGCCGCCATTGCCGTAGCTCCACTTGGTGGTGTCATACGTCTCGCTATCTAGTTGCGCAGTTGGCGTTTGATATTTCCAACCGACTGCGGCTTGGTCGTAGTCGGTAATTTCCGTGCCGAAGCTGCGCTTCCAAAACGTTGGACGAGTTTGGCTGTTGAGCAACGTTTCTAACGAAGGCACGGATGCATTGTGTAAGTACGGCGCGGTTGCCCAAATGCCGTCGAGCGGTGGCGCTACATATCCATGATTATAAATCAGATTGGCCTTGTTCGCGCCCGTCGCATACCAGCTCAGATTGTACCAATCGAGAAATTCAGGCTGGGTCGCGTACGACTCAACCATGGCACCGTCGGTACCGACGTAATCGAGATCCACTAACAAGTTCGGATACGTGTCAGCTTGCGCCGGTGTTGCAGCGTAGGTGCCATGGCAACGTTCACAATGCGTTGCAAAAACAGCCGCACCGCTTTGCGCCAGTGCAGCATTCACCGGAAACGGATAGTTGGGTGCTTCGATGGTGCGAATCCACGCCATCAAGTCAGGAAATTTTGCGTCTTCTGAAGCAGCATCATCAATAGTACGCAGCGTTAACATGCCCGAGGCCGACGACAACCGACCAAAATCACCTTGACCGATACCACCGGCGTACAATGCATGCTTCTTTTTCAAGTGCCACCACGCCGGGACATCGGCCGCAAACACACCAGCCGGAATCACCGTGTTGGGAGTTTCGGTCCATGCCAACGTAACCGGATCTCGATGCGCGGCGAGCACGGCGAACAGTTTGTTGGCTGAGTTAACACCACGCACATCGGTGGTGATTTCGTCAGCGATCGCCAGGCTGCCTTGCTTAAATGGCAAAAACGCTTGGTAGGTCGGGGAGGCTTCACCGTGCTTGTCTTTGAGATACGCATCGGCCGCCAGCACGGTTGTGCGTTGCGAACCGACAAAATCTACCGTGGCATCACCGAGGCCAACGACGATCTGACCAAAGAGTTTCTGGGCATGACAGTTGAGGCATTGCGGTACTGCCATCTTGATGCCGTTGCGCTCAATGACATTGTAGTCGTAGCGAATCCCCGCCGAATCGCCGGTGCGCTGCAAGTCCTCGGTCGAAGTCCCGCGTGCAGCGCGGTAGGTTGCCAACGGCAAGCCACTGCTGACGTAATCGCCATAAATCAAATATTGATAGCCGGTAACCGCATCGCCATTGCGCTGCGCGGCTGGCTCAAGAAATGTTGTGGGATCCTTGGGCGCCCCGTTGTCGCCGCAGCCGAGCCCAACCATGAACGCCGACGCAGCTACAAGTGCCACGGTCCCAGCCGAACGAATCGCCATTTTCATGGCGTTGATATAGCCAATTTTGGCGTGGCTGTCACCGCATTTGCGTCGACGTCGCAAGCGACGGAATCGCGGTACTCGCTGACGTACTTTCAGTGCGGCTGGCGAGGTAGTAGTGGCACCGATGCTGCGATACTGGTTGGCACCGACACAGTATCTGTGCGGCTAGTCGGCACCGCCGCCAATTCAGTTTGGCAATCGAGTGCAGCTTTGATAAATCGCGAGAACAACGGATGCGGAGCACTGGGGCGCGATTTGAATTCCGGGTGGAACTGACACGCGACAAAGTACGGGTGCAGCGGCAGTTCAATCATTTCAACGAGGCGACCATCCGGCGATAGCCCGGACAGCACCATGCCGTGTTTTTCGAGAGTGTCGCGATAGTTATTGTTGATCTCCCAGCGATGCCGATGACGCTCGAAGATCTCAGTGGTGCCGTACGCCACGGCCGCTTTAGTGCCGGCCTTGAGCGTGCATGCGTACGAACCTAAGCGCATGGTTGCGCCCTTGTCGGTAACACCGCGCTGGTCGGGCATCAGATCAACCACCGGATGCGGCGTTTCAGGATCAATTTCGCTTGAATTAGCCTTGTCCAGCCCACACACCGAGCGTGCAAACTCCACCGTGGCGAGCTGCATGCCGAAACAAATACCAAAAAATGGCACCCGATTTTCACGCGCGTAACGCACCGCTGCAATTTTGCCTTCGGTGCCGCGTGCGCCAAAACCTGGCGCAACCAAAATACCGTCGAAGCCAGCGAGCTGCGCCGCTGCCCCATGTTGTTCAATCAGTTCACTATCAATATGTTTGATCTCAACTTTGGCGTCGTTGGCGATGCCGCCGTGCAGCAACGCTTCATTGAGGCTCTTGTAGGACTCCACCAACTGCACGTATTTGCCAACAAAGCCGATCGAAACAGTGCGTTTGGGTTCGACGATGCGCGCCACCACATCTTCCCAGGCCGACAGGCGCGATGCCCGCGACCAGATATTGAGCAGTGCAGCGATCTTGGTATCGAGCCCCTGTTCGGCAAAAACAATGGGCAGCCGATACACCGTATCGACATCAACCGATTGAAATACGCCGTCGGCGGTCACATTGCAGAACATGGCCATTTTCTTGAGCAAATCATCAGCGAGTTTTTGCTGACAACGCACAATCAAAATATCGGCGACGATGCCAATTTCGCGTAGCTTTTGCACCGAATGCTGGGTTGGCTTGGTTTTGTATTCACCAGCGGCGCTGATGTAAGGCACCAACGTGAGATGCACGGACACCGAATTTTGCAAGCCTAGCTCGACGCGCAACTGCCGCACGGCTTCCAAAAACGGCAACGATTCGATGTCGCCAACGGTGCCGCCAACTTCCACGATCAAAAGGTCGAAACCTTCGGCGCACAGCAGCACGCGCTGTTTGATCTCGTCGGTAATGTGCGGAATCACTTGCACCGTCGAACCCAAATATTCACCACGGCGCTCTTTGCCGATTACCGACGAATACACTTGGCCGGTGGTGATGTTGTTAAGCTTCGACATCTTGGTCGAAACAAAGCGCTCGTAGTGACCTAGGTCTAGATCGGTTTCAGCGCCGTCGTCGGTCACAAAGACTTCGCCGTGTTGCGTCGGATTCATCGTGCCCGGATCCACATTGATGTACGGATCGAGCTTCATGTTCGCGACTTTGAGGCCGCGATTTTCCATCAGCGCTCCGATGGACGCAGACACCATGCCTTTGCCGAGCGAAGACACTACACCGCCGGTCACGAACACGAATTTAGTTTGATTCGCCATGGGAGCCTTTTCCAGGCACCAGGGTGCCCGACGGGTTCTACACAAACCGGCCACAATTGGCAATGCCGTTGGCTCAGTGCTGTCTTGCCTTGCAACCGTAAATCGACCTGCGCTACCTTGCGCGCGTGTCGCGCGTAGCTACTCAATTCCAGCGAAACGCATTCGTGCGTTTTGTGGCGTTGCTGTTGGTGATGATCTGCGCTGCGGCTCCGGCACTGGCGGCAGCTTGTCCACGCTGGAGTTGGGCCACGCGCTGTTGCTGTCCCGACCCGGCGTTGTGTCACTGCCCAGGCAACAGCCATGCGCACGAAGCGGACGAGGCGGACAACGACGAGGACGCCGGTAACCCGGAACATTTGGCGCACAAGGCCCCGTCCTTGCGGCGCTGCAGTAACACGGGTGACATGGACGACCTTGCAGTTCTTGCCTTTTGCCTGCCCGGGTTGACCGAAATTTTCGAGCTGGTTGCAGTTACCCCCGCGCCAGCGTCATCGACAACAAATACACCCTGCCATCGTTGGGTGTCGGTTGACGTACCGCCGTTTTAACCGCCGAAACTCCCGGCAGGTCAGAAATTCAACGAACGCGGTCCAGCCTTGGGCCTCGCTCTTATTGCTGTGTGCTCAAGCACGCGGCGGCGTCTCTAGTGGAGCTATTTTTATGCATTCTCGCTTTTTATATTCAACGCTGCTCAGTGCCACTGCACTTGCAGCCAGTGGCTGTGGCGATTCCGATCGCGCGATCACGATTAACTTCGCACCGATGCTCGGCAATCAACCTTTTGCCTGTGGGCAAACCTACGCTGGCGTTGGCACCACCCAAAGCACAGTTAAACTCAAAGACTTCAAAATGTATGTAACCAACGTCGAACTCCTCGACGCAGCAGGCAACGCTACACCTTTATTACTCGAACAGGATTTGCGTTGGCAGCGCGATGCGTTTGCCTTACTGGACTTTGACAACGGTCAACTCGGCTGCGCCCCCGGCACGGCCGACCTCAACACCAGCGTTCGTGGCACCGCCCCGGCTGGCAACTATCGTGGCTTGCGTTTCACGGTTGGGGTCCCTGAGGAATTCAACCATCTCGACGCTGCCACTGCACCTGCACCACTCAACGAGCCAGGCATGTGGTGGAGCTGGAGCGGCGGATTTAAGTTCATTCGCTTGGATGTCGAAACCCGTGGCAACAAATCATATTTTTTACACCTCGGGGCAACTTCCTGTGACGGCTCCGTTGGAGCAGGATTTACTTGTGCGGCTGGCAACGCTCCGGTGATTGAACTCGCCGATTTTGATAGCGACAGCGACGAAGTCACGATCGACGTTGGGGCGTTGTGGAGTGGCGTCGATCTGGACAACCAAATCGATTTTCAAACCGACTTTGTCCAAGGCTGTATGGCCTTCGCTGGCGATCCGGAATGTCCAGCGGTGTTTGCCAAACTCGGGATGACTATCAACGGCGCGCCAACCGGCAGCCAAGCCGTCTTTGCGAAACGGAGCACCAAATGAATCGCCGCATCGCAATTTCAACATTCGCATTAGCACTCGTGTTTACTAGTTGTACCGACAGTGCCGAGTTGTTACCGGGCGACCCAAATTTTAACCGCGATCCGGCGCTCGACATAAACAACCGCAGTGCCAGCGGCGAATCGCGGAGCCACAACATGGGTGAAAACTGTATGATGTGCCATCAGCAGCTTGGCCCAGGAATCGGCAAATTTACCTTGGCAAGCACCATCTACGACTCAAAGGGCGTGCCTGCGGTCAATGCTACGTTGGAGCTTTACGACAAGCCACCCGCAGCGGGCGGTACCTTAGTGAAACGGCTCCAAGGCGACGCACTGGGCAACGTGTTTACCACCGACCCCTTGCCGTTTCCCGATGCACCGCTATTTCCAGTGGTAATCAGCGCCAATGGCGTTGAACGAAATGCCATGCCGTTCCCGACGATTTCAGGCGCCTGCAACCAGTGCCATCGACCCGATAAGCGCGTGCAAGTCCTGCCACCGAGCGCATTGTAATGGTGCGGCTCATCGGCGTTGTTAGCGTCGTTGGAGTTGCCGCAGCGCTACTAGTTAGCTGCGGTGACAATCGCGCCCCGATCCCAACGTATACCTGGCAGTTACCAGCGGGCTTTCCTGAACCGTTCGTGCCAGTCGACAACCCCATGAGCGCAGCCAAGGTTGAACTGGGGCGCTTTTTGTTTTTTGATCCGCGCTTGTCGTTTAACACAACAACAGCGTGTGCCAGCTGTCACCTCGCTGAACGGGCTTTTGCCGACGACAAAATCGTCGCAAGCGGCGCCACCGGCGTTGCGCTGGCGCGTAACTCGCCAAGCCTACAAAACGTCGCGTACCATTCGACATATACGTGGGCCAGTCCGGTGTTGGTGTCGCTCGAACAACAGATTCGGGTGCCGATGTTTGGCGATGACCCTGTGGAAATGGGCATGCAGCTCGATGCTAACGGGGTGAAAAACCGGCTGCGCGACGACGTCATGTATGCGCAACTATTCGCCGATGCATTTCCCGAAACACCAGTGGCCGACCAAGTCAGCGAGGATCGCATTATCTATGCGTTGGCCTCGTTTATGCGCTCCATGATCAGCGGCGGATCAGCCCTTGATCAATACCAATACGGCGGCAATGAGGCCGCACTCAACGAAGCCGGTAAGCGCGGTATGGCGTTGTTTAACTCGGAGCGGTTGGAGTGTTACCACTGCCACGCCGGGCTCAATCAAACCAATGCATTTCGTGCCAAAGAAACGCCAAGCGTCGTCATCGCGTTTGAAAATGATGGGCTGTACAACATCGGCAATATGGGTAAATACCCAGCGAACAATCCGGGCTTATTCGCGTTTACCGGCGATGCTCGCGATGAAGGCAGTTTTCGGGTGCCGTCATTGCGCAATGTCATGGTCACGCCTCCATATATGCATGATGGCAGTATCGCCACCATCGACGACGTGATCGACATGTATCAACGAGGTGGGCGGTTGATCACCGCGGGCCCGTTTGCCGGCGATGGCGCAATGAACCGCAACAAGAGCATCTTTGTGCGCGGCTTCCAATTGTCGGCCAGCGAACGCGACGACTTGAAAGCCTTTTTAGCTGCGATGACCGATGACAGTTATCGCATAGATCCGCGCTTTGCCAATCCATTCAAATAGCTGCCAACTCCGGTCACGTCGGCATTCGGGCCCGCGACTGGTGGTCGCGCAGAAACGAAGGGAGAGCCCCCAATGCCGATCACATAAGCGGCACGCGATCGAAACGTTTGAGCTTGCCCGGCTTGGCTAGAGCGTACTGGGCCTTCGACGACGAATCTCGGACCACCGCTCTCGAAAACATATGGCAACGCGCGCGGCGCGGCAGCTTTTTTCGTCCACCATCCCAAGCCCGTGCCAGGCGAGCATCACGCCGTGCCTCAACATGCGCGATGTCACGGCTGGACGGCTACCGGACAAAGAAGGCGGGTTGCCCACCGTGGCAAACCCTCAACGGTTGCTTACTGCCACGTCGACGCCCGGTTCGTTCCTCGTCCAGTACGTTGTGCGCAGTGCACTATCTTTGTTTCACGTTTTTGCATACCGCGATCCGACGAGTCAGGCTTCGCCTACGAGGTCAAACGCCAATCAAACGTAAGCCGGCCCGCGCTTGCGCCGTAGTCCAGGTTTGTATTGCGCAACTGTAACTGCACCGAACTACGTACGACGCCCGGTGCACAAATTCGCGTTGCCCGCTCAACGACCCGAAAAACCATCGTCGCAGGTTCTTCGATCGTAAAGCTCGAAAAAGAATGGGCGGAGATGCCTTCTGCACGCATAACTTCTTGTGAACTCCCATACGTAAAATCTTTGACGCTCACCAACTCGAGTTCGATGACACCACGCATCGCGAGGCCATCAATAACCAGCGTTGGCGACAATTGATCCACCGGCTCATCAAGTGAACTGCGAGTGCGTAGAGTGACATCGACACACGTCTCAGTTGTCGTCGAGCCCGCCAACACCGCTTCATCGAGAATTACGTCATGACGAATTTGCCCCGGCGTTTCTTCATAAGCGCACATGCTGCCGCACGCAGCAAAATACCCACTTTGCTTGGCATACTTCGTGCCAACCAGATCGCGCCGTATTTCAACGCTGCGGACATTGCTGGCACAGCCAGCTAAGCTGACATAACCGACTAGGATCAATCTCGAAGCTACTTGGACGGAAGTCATGTTAAGCCCTCTAGCAATTTTTAAGCCATCGCAAATTATACGCCAAGGCATGTTGCGATGCGCATTGTGAACGCTTGGTCACAAACAGCGTGGACTCAACACAACATCCACGACGACACGCGACCGGAGAAATTGACGAGGCAACAGTTCACGCCAACCTTTCAAAGCCCAAGCTAGCTTGCTGCCAAGCTAATGAAGTCGTCGCGACAGATCAGAACAGATCAACATTGGGCGACGGTCGAGGCTTTACGCCGAGCGTCAGTGGGTTGAATGCCGGCGACTTGTCGGCGGCAGAAGGGACGGGAACGTCCCTTTTCTATGACGGGAAAGTCCCTTGTTAATTCCCGATGATGCGCATCCAGAAACCCGGCATGATGCCCATTTCGAGAATGATCAACGGACAAATCACCAGCACAAAAAGCAACCCAGGCGACCGAGTTGGCGCGAACGGTGTTGCTGCATCTTTGAAGTACATCGACGTGACGATCTTCAAGTAGTAGAAGATGCTGATCGCCGAGTTGAGCACGCCGAGGACAACGATCCACGACAATTGACCGTCGTAGACTTCCATCGCCGATTTAAAGATCGAGAACTTGGCAAAAAAGCCGCCGGTTGGTGGCATGCCACCAAGCGACAATAAACAAACCGTCATAGCCAGCGCTGCACCAGGATGGCTAGCACCAAGGCCAGCCCATTGGTCAACGCCGAGGCGTTCGTCATTTTTGTTGCCAACAAACGTCATCACCGCAAAGGCGCCCATCGTGGTCACCGTATAGGCAATCAGGTAGTAGGTCATGCTGCCTTCGGCTGAGCTTGAGCCCAGGCCCATCGCGCACAAGCCAACCAACAAAACCCCACCATGCGAAATCGACGAGTACGCCAACATGCGTTTGACGTTGTCTTGCCGAACCGCAGCGATGTTACCAAAGGTGATGGTAATCGCAGCGACCACGATCAGCGGGCTGGCCCAGCCGAGTGCACCATACGGAATCACATCGCCGCCAAGGCCAATGCTAAACACGCGAATCATGGCAGCCACCGCAGCGGCTTTGACCGCCGCCGCCATAAACGCGGTGACCGGCGTTGGCGCACCTTCGTAGGCATCAGGTGCCCACATATGAAACGGCACGGCCGCGACCTTGAACCCAAATGCCACAACCAACAAAAACGCACCAACCACAGCCAAGCCGGAGTTGTTCGAAGCCAGCAACGCAGGTTGCATTTTGATCAACGACAACGTTCCGGAAGCGCCGTACAACAGCGCCATCCCGTACAACATGAAGCCGGTAGCAAATGCGCCCATCAAGAAATACTTGAGCGCGGCTTCGTTGCCACGCCGGCTGCGACGACGCAGGCCAACCATCACGTACACGCCGATCGACATGGTTTCGATGCCGAGGAATACCGAGACCAAATTGACCGCGTGGGCCAACATGACCATGCCGGACGCGGACATAAGTAAAACGCCGTAAAATTCGCCATTTTGCCAATCAAAGGCTTTTTGGTGCGGCGCAGTCATTAAAGCCGTGAGCGCGGTGCTTGCCGAAAATAACGCCGACAACACATAGGCCGAACGATCGGCAACCAACATATCGGTGAACAACGGCCGCGCCGTCGTGCCGATTTCTTTGTACAAAATGATCGAAGCAACAAACGCTGCGAGCGAACCCGCAACCGCGAGGCTGCTCAGCGCCGTACGATCTTTGCCTTGATAAAAAGCTTCGGCCAGTACCAGCACCATGCCGGTGACGACCAGAATCAGGTAAGGCGTTAAATACGCCAAATCTTGCGTGTTAAATTTCATTGGCCACCTCCAGGAGCAGCCGCGACTTGTTTGCGCAGCCCCTCGGCCTCGTTGGCCAGTTTTTTCAGATTCTCTTCAAGTGCTGCAGCGCCGCCAGCCGCAGCTTTGCTTTGGCCATAAAGGTGGGCCGGACCATCAGGCTCGGCCAATTTGGCTTTGAACATCGACGAGAAATTTACAACCGAAGCTTCCATGTGTTGCAACACCGGCCGTGGGAAAAAGCCCAACAAGACGATGCCGATGCACAATGGAATAAACACGCCGAGTTCGCGACCCGACAGGTCCTTGAGATGGCCGTTTTTCTTGGTGTCCAATGGCCCAAAGAAAACCTTCTGGAACATGTACAGCAAATAAATCGCGCCTAAAATCACGCCGGTCGCAGCTAAGGTGCCAAGCAAACGTGGCATTGGCAGGAAATTCGGATGGGTGGCCGGGAAGCCATCACCTGAGATGAACGTGCCAAAAATGGTTAAAAACTCACCAACGAAACCGGAGAGGCCAGGCAAGCCGGCCGAACCCATGGTGATGATCAAGAACAAGCCAGCGAAGATTGGCATTTGTTTCCAGATGCCACCGTATTCGGCCAAGCGCCGAGTGTGCCGACGCTCGTACAACACGCCGATGCCAAGGAACAATCCACCCGTAGTTAAGCCGTGCGACAGCATGGTCAAAATCGAACCGGAAATTCCTTGCACGTTGAGCGCGAAAATGCCGACGGCACAAAAACCCATGTGCGACACCGAGGAGTACGCGATAAGTTTTTTGACATCGTCTTGGGCAAACGCAACCACCGCACCGTAGACGATGCCGATGACGGCGAGAATCGCAATGTACGGCGCCAACACCGCAGCACCATGCGGAAACAACGGCATGGCGTAGCGCAAAAAGCCGTAGATGCCGAACTTGAGCATCACGCCAGCCAGAATCACCGAGCCAGCCGTTGGTGCTTCAACGTGCGCATCAGGTAACCAGGTGTGCAAAGGAAACAATGGCACCTTGATGGCGAACGCCACCGCGAATCCAGCAAAGCACCAGACCTGCGCGCTGTATGGCAACGCCAGTTGCGTCAGCTTTTCAAGGTCGGTGGTGTAAACGCCGGTGACCGAGTGATAGTTGACATACACATAGAAAACCGCTGCGAGCATCAGCAACGAGCCCACCATCGTGTAGATGACAAACTTGATCGAAGCGTACAACCGACGCTGACCACCCCAGATGCCGATGAGCAAATACATCGGAATGAGCATCACTTCCCAAAACGTGTAGAACAAAAACACGTCGAGGGCGACGAACGCGCCGAGCATGCCGGCTTCAAGCACCAGCATTGATGCAATGAACTCGCGCGTATGTTTTTCGATCGCACCCGCAGTGCCGAGCAGCGTGAGCGGCATCAACACGGTGGTTAACAGAATCAACCAGAATGAAATGCCATCAACGCCAGTCTTGAAATGAACGCCCATGCCGGCAATCCATTCGACGTCGAACACCATTTGGTAGCCCGGCAATTTGCGATTGAAATACGCAAACAAGCCCAGCGAGGCCAGCATAGTGAAAACTGAGAATGCCAAGCCCAGGCCACGATGCAGCGATGACTCCGCTTTGGGCGTACACATCACAAATATCGCGCCGAGCAGCGGAATGCCAATCAGCAGCGGAAGCAGGAACGAACCCGACATAACTATTTACCTCCCTGAGCAGCGCCAAGCGTCGACAATCGAATGTCGTGCTTCACCATGATGGTTTTCTTGCTGATCGGGTCTTCGATCCAAAGCGTTACTGCCGAGCCAACATCGCCAGCTGGCACCGAAACCACAACACTATCAAGCAATTTGTCAGATCCGGCAGCGGTATCTGGTTTGCCGTCGCCATTGAGATCCCAACGCAGCTTCGCGCGGTTGCCAGATAAGCCTGGCCCTGGCTCGGCGGTCAGTTCGATGTTGCCATCAACTTGCCGATACGAAAAATCAGCATGATGCCGACAGTCGGTTACCGCGAACACCGCGCCAGCGCCTATGAGTAAGCCGAAGATGTAGCGCTGCAATTGGCCGTTTTGGAACCAGCGCGACAACCGCGACAGCAAGCCAACCACAAACGCCGAGCCGTTCACGGCCACCGTATCAATAACAAAGCGATCGACAATCTCGAACGTGCCGCGCGCCAATGCACGGAACGGTTTAACAATCCCAGCTTCATAGGCTTCGTCGACGAACAATTTATTCTTCGAAAGATATTGTGCGTTGGCCAACGGTCCGTCGACCCAACGCTTGACCGTGGCCGATGGGCCGCGACCGTACAACATCCACGCGATGCCAATACCCAACACGCCAATTGCCGATGCAAACGCCATTAGGCCAAGCACGGAACCATTGCTGTGGTGACCTTCGATTTCGCCACCGCCGTACCAAGTGTGGGTGACGCTCGGTGCCAGCCAGTCATGCAAAAAGTGAGTAAATTTCGGCAACGAGTGGAACGCTTCAATGTGCGGGAACCCAATCAGGCCCGCAACCGTGGCAAGCAAGGCCAACACCAACAGCGGCGCGGTCATCGACAACGGCGACTCATGCGCATGCTTGGCGGTTTCGCTGCGTTCTTCGCCAGCAAACACCAGGAAGTACAAACGCCACATATAGAATGCGGTGCCCAAGGCAGCAATCGTTAGGCCGGCCCACAGGAACTTGCCGTACCACAGAGGCCAACCCGGGGGATGCACGAACCATGCGCCTGCCAAAATTTCATCTTTGGAGAAGAAGCCGGAGAAAATCGGCACGCCGGCGATCGCCAAGCAGTACACCAAGAACACCAAGCGGGTAATCGGCATGTGCTTGCGCAAGCCACCCATCTGTGTGATGTCGCCCGACCCTTCCATACCGTGCATGACCGAGCCTGCACCGAGGAACAACCCAGCTTTGAAGAAGGCATGGGTACCGAGGTGGAAGATCGCAGCGACCCAATTCCCGGTGCCAACCGCAACGAACATGAAGCCCAATTGCGACACGGTTGAATAGGCCAAAACCTTCTTCAAGTCGGTTTGCGCAAACGCCATGAACGCAGCAGCTAATGCCGTTAGTAAGCCGATGGTCGAAACCACGAACAACGCCGTGGTTGAGCAGGTGTACAAAAACGACAAGCGCGTGATCATGTACACGCCAGCGGTCACCATGGTGGCAGCGTGAATGAGCGCCGACACCGGTGTTGGACCGGCCATCGCGTCCGGTAACCAGACATACAACGGAATTTGTGCCGACTTACCACATGCACCGATGAACATCAGAATGCCGGCAGCTGCCGCCAGCCGTTCGCCACCCCAAAAGGTTTTGACGTATTCGGCGCCAGAGGCAGGATTTGCCAAGTCACGGAAGTCGAGCGAAACCGAGTAGCCTTTGTCTTTAACCGCCCAGTACAACAAAAACATGCCGATGAGGAATGCGAAGTCGCCGATGCGATTAACCACAAACGCTTTGCGTCCAGCGTTGGCGTATTCGGTCTTTTCAAACCAAAAGCCGATGAGCAAGAACGAGCACAAGCCCACGCCTTCCCAGCCAATAAACATAACCGGAATGTTGGCACCGAGCACCAACACCAACATCGCCGCCATGAATAGGTTGAGATAGCCGAAGTACGCGGCGTACCGGCGATCACCGTGCATGTAGCCAGCGGAGTAAATGTGAATCAGTGTGCCGACGAACGTAATGATGCTGATCATCACCGCCGACAGCGTGTCTAAGCGAAACGCCAGCTCAACTTTGAATGAGCCGACTTCAATCCAGGTGTAGGCCAGCTGTTTGATTTCAACTGGGCCAGTCTTGTTCTGTTGCCATGCCTGGAAGATCGGCCACAAGTGACCAGCGATCATGTACATCGAGACGGCAAATGCCGCCACGACCGCAGCAATGGCAACGGTGTGAACCGAGCGGTCGGATAACCGTCGGCCCAAAGTTAAGTTAATGAGTGCGCCGAGCAAAGGTAGCAGTGGAATCCACGCCAACATCGGCAGTCCGAGAAACGAGTTATTCATAAGGTGTTCCTCGCGCCTTTAGTTTCGCAACGTGGTGAGTCGATCAACATCGACGTGGCGACGACCGCGGAATACCGCGACCAAAATAGCGAGCCCAACTGCCACTTCGGCAGCGGCAACGGCAATGACGATAAGTGCGAATACGTGGCCCGATAAATCGCCCCACATGCGCGCAAACGTTACCACCGTCATGTTGGCAGCGTTGAGCATCAGCTCCACACTCATCATAATGATAAGGGCGTTTTTGCGCGCCATTACACCGACTACACCAATCGCAAACAACACAGCGGCAAGCACTAAAAAGTGCCCATAGCCAATATTAAAAATCACATTACTAATCATGGCTACACCCCTGCCGCAGTCGACTCGTCGTCTTTGAGTGGACGGGCAATCGCGACTGCACCAACGACTGCAATCAGCAGCAGAATCGAAATGGCTTCAAACGGAAACAAGCCTTCGGTGAACAAATCCATGCCGACTGCTTTGGTGCCGCCCCAGTCAGCGTACTCAGGCCCGCCGCGCGGCCCGGTGACATCATTGATCTTAACCGGCGAAGGTGCTGCCGCAGCCAGATCTTTGTTTGGCGGCTCGACCGAAATTAACAGTGTGGCCAACCGCAGCACCAAATAGCCGATGGCAATCCCGCCCATGGCTTTGCCAATGCGATTGCCTTTGGCCACCGGCTCATCTTCCGGTTTATTGAGAATCATGATGACGAAGACAAACAGCACCATGATGGCGCCGGCATAAACCAACATTTGCACCACCGACAAAAAGTGGGCGTACAGCATCATGTAGACACACGCGACGCCTAAGAATGTCCCGACCATGCCCATGACCGCCGCGATCAGATTCTTGCGGGTAATAACGAACACCGCGCCACCCACACAAATCCCAGCAAACACCCAGAACAACAAAGCCAAGCCTTTGCTGTCAGGGGTTTTGCCCTGCACGCGGTCGCCGTGAGGATACACCTGCACCCGACTACTAATCGAAGTCGGAGGCTGGCCACCGACCGGCGGAGCCGCCGCAATTGCAGTGCCGGCGCCCAGACTGGTCATCAGCGCAACAACTGCCAACAACATAAGATGCACCAGCCGTGGCATTGGCCGCTGCGCACGTCGCCGCGTCGATGGCGAAGTATGCATTAGCTCAGAAATTACAAGCGTAGCGCTCATGCTGCATCCTTCGTGGCATTGCTTTTGGGCGCATGGCCCGGGTTGGCCTGGGCAATAGCCGCTTCGAAGTCGGCGCGAAACTTATTCAGAAAGCCCATCATCGGCCACGCTGCAGCATCGCCGAGCGCACAAATCGTGTTGCCTGCGATGCCGTGGGCAATCGACGACAACAATTCCAAGTCATCAACTTTGCCTTTGCCATCGGCAACCCGTCGACTGACTTTTTCAAGCCAACCGGTACCTTCACGGCATGGCGTGCATTGCCCGCATGATTCATGGGCGTAGAATTTCATGATGCGCCAGGTCGCCTTCGGCACATCGGTATGGTCGTCTAACACCACAACCCCGCCCGACCCTGCCATGGTGCGCAGCAACCGACCGCCGCCCAAATCAAAGTTTTCGCCTGGACGCACCTGGACCGGTTTGATCCGTTCGTCGGTCATCAAAGCGTCGAATTCGATGGGCACGTCAAGTTCCGATTCGTCCAATGGTGGCATTGATGTACCGCCCGGAATCACTGCTTTGACTTTGCGGCCTTTCCAAACTCCGCCACAAACGTCGTCGATCAGCTCACGCATCGTGATGCCAATTGGCAACTCAAACACGCCGGGCTTATTGACGTGCCCCGACACACACACCATCCGTGTGCCACCCGATCGACCGACCCCAAGCGCAGAGAACCAAGCAGCGCCTTTTTCCACAATCGCTGGGATGTTCATCAAGGTTTCGACATTGTTTACAATCGTCGGCTCGTCGAACAATCCCTTGACCGCTGGAAACGGTGGTTTCAAACGCGGCTGGCCACGCTTGCCTTCGAGCGAGTTGAGCAACGCGGTTTCTTCGCCGCAAATGTACGCGCCTGCACCGCGATGCACCGTGAGTTGGCATTCAATGCCAGTACCCAAAATATTTTTGCCCAAATATCCACGCGCGTAGGCTTCGTCGACGGCTTTCACCAAAACCGCGTACTCGCGCATCATTTCGCCGCGAATATAAATGTAGTTGTGCACGGCTTTAAGCGCATGCGCCGCGCAGATCATGCCTTCGATCAGCAGATGCGGATCCCAGAACATGAGTTCGCGATCTTTACAGGTGCCTGGTTCAGATTCGTCGGCGTTGCACACCAAGTGCACTGCTTTGGCGTCTTTGGGAACAAACGTCCATTTCATGCCAGTCGAAAAACCAGCACCGCCGCGACCACGCAAGTTAGACGCTTTGACTTCTGCAACGATGTCGTCAGGCCGCATCGCTAACGCCTTGCGCAACGTTTGATAACCGCCGGTGCGTTCGTAACCGGCCAACGTTTTAGCTTGTTCATCACCAAATCGCGATGACACGACTTTTACGCCGTAGCCCTTGATGTCTTTCCACGATGCTGGACGCTCTAATGTCGACATTACACAACCTCCGATTCTGGCTTCGGATTCCGTTTCAATTCATCGACGATGCCGCTGACCTGGCTGGCGTCAATGTCGAGATAGTATTTGGTACCGCACAACGCCGCCGGGGCGTTGGCGCAGGCCGCGATGCATTCTTCTTCGACCAGTGAAAAATCACTATTGCTCTGGCCTACTTTTAAGCCGAGCTTGCCTTCGAATTGTTCGAGCACATCGTAGGCGCCACGCAACATGCAAGAGATGTTGGTGCATACGCGGATCGTCGTTTTACCACTGGGTTCTCGACGGAACATCGTATAAAAAGTCGCTACGCCGAACACATGCGCGTACGGCAAGCCCAAGGTTGTGGCCACCAATTGCAGCGCTTCATCGCTGAGGTGACCATGTTCTTTTTGTGCCAGATGCAACGCTGCAAGCACCACCGGCTGCTTGCTTGGGTAGCGCTCGCACATCGCGTTAATTTTTGTAGTGGCATCTGCCGAGAATTGCAGTGACATCAGGATGTTGCCTTTCGATCGGCCGGAAAATACGGGTCACAGGGCCCTGGGTCAATGCGCGTAGGCCGGGCTTTTTGGCTGCAACGCATTAAAAGATCTCGCGGTTTTGCGCTTGATTTTGCGGGCGTGGCAAGCCAGCCGGCAAACTGCACGCGCGCTGTGCTAGAAGGACCCATGGCTAACTCGCCAGCAAATCCCAACGCGGCCGTGCCTATGGAACTTTGGGAGCGAATCGCGCACAAGGTAGCGCGCGGCTTTAATGAAACCAAGTCTGGGCGCTGGGTTCAAAACTCCACCTTGCGTACATTTTCGTATGCTTGGGTGCGGCAAGTTATCGCAAGGCGAATGTTAACGTCCGGGTTGGACGAAATTCTTGCATTGCATCCCGAACGCGGCGTTTTGTTCGTCGCCAATCATCGCAGCTTTTTTGATCTCTACTCGTTGATGCTCGCTTGTTATATGGGCCCTGCGCCGTGGGCTCGTCAGCTCAATTTCCCGGTCCGATCAAACTTTTTTTACGACCATCCCGCCGGCATTCTTGTTAATTATTTTTGTTGCGGCGGGTCCATGTATCCACCGATCTACCGTCAGTCTGAACGGCGAGCCCAAAACGATGAATCACTCGACAAAATCGTCGAGATTCTGCGCACCCCGGGCAACGTGATTGGCCTGCACCCCGAAGGCACCCGCAATAAAAGTGACGACCCATACACATTTTTGCCAGCCCAACCCGGTGCCGGCAAGATGGCCTTGCTTGCGCAACCAACAATTATCCCGATGTTCGTCAACGGCGTTTCCAATGATTTTCTCGGTGATTCCAAGTTCAATTGGCACCCACGGGCCCGGCAAATTCGGCCGATCATTGGGGTGTTTGGCCCACCCATCGATTACTCGCGGTTCCTCGGTGAAAAACCACGGCCGGCGCTGTACAAAAAATGCGCCGATTTCTTGATGAGCGAAGTGCAAAAACTCACGCCCATTGAAAAAGATTTGCGGGCTCAATGCGCAGCTGGCCAAATCTCCGATGACGATCCACGTTGGTTGGAAAATCGCCGTAAAGTTCACCCGCTTTATGCCCGGCCCGGCGAATACCCAACGGATGCGCAAAAGTAGCGTGGCCGACGCCCTCACGATGATTTTTCGCTTAGACTTTGCGCTATGACCGCCGAAGGCGGGATTCCATTTGGCCAATACACGCTGTTACGCCGGATCGCACGCGGCGGTATGGCGGAAGTATTTTTGGCCAAACAGCGTGGGCTCGAAGGCTTCGATCGCCGCGTTGCCGTCAAACGGATTTTGCCGCACTTGGCGGACTCGCCCGAGTTCCTCAAAATGTTTCTCGAAGAAGCGCGGCTAGCGGCGCGCATCACCCATCCCAATATCGTTCACATCTACGAATTTGGAAAATATGGCGATGACTATTTCATCGCCATGGAATTTGTCGACGGCGTGCATGCTGGCCAAATCGCATCCATCACCGCCGACCAACCCATTCCTTGGGGCCTGCTTGCCCGCGTTGGTGCGGATACCGCCAGCGCGCTGCATTTTGCCCACCAACTCACCGACGAAACTGGGCGCCGGCTCGGCTTGGTACACCGCGATATTTCCCCTGCCAACATTCTAGTTTCCTACAGTGGCACAGCCAAGATCGTCGATTTTGGCATCGCTAAAGCCGTGGAAATCAGCGACCAGCGAACCAATCCCGGCACGGTCAAAGGCAAATTCACCTATATGTCGCCCGAGCAAACCATCGGGGCCCAACTCGATGGCCGCTCTGATGTTTTTTCATTGGCCATTGTGCTCTGGGAAATGGCCACTGGCAAACCTTTGATCGATCGCGGCGACCCCGGGGCCGCGATGCGTTCGATTCGCGACGGTAAATTTCCATCGGTGCAGTCGATCGTGCCGTCGATTCCGCCGCCCCTCGCCCAAGCCATTGCGTGGGCCATGGAAGTCGATCGTGATCGCCGCGCCACCGCCGCCGATTTGTCGCAAGCGCTCGAAGCCTATATCAAAGCGTCGCCGGAACTGGCGACCGCGATGCAGCTCGGAGCGTGGATCACGCGCGAGTTGC
>JAYWHS010000214.1:0-5208 GCA_043777635.1 Kofleriaceae bacterium
GCCACCCAAGCGGTGGATGGCTTTGCCGACACCTATCAAGTGCATCATCTCGGCACCGATGCCATTGTTGCAACCGGCACCGGCGCGCTCAATTGTTACGGCGTGATCATGCTGCCGCTCGGCATTGCATTTATCGTTTCAAGTTTCGTGGCGCAACTTGAAGGCAGTGGCCGCCGAGGCGAAGCCGCGCGCTACGGCTGGTACGGTTTGTTGCTTGCGTTATTTGCCGGCTTGTTGTCGCTGCTAGCGCTGCCGCTTATTGGTCCGGCGCTCGGACTGTTTCGGTACACCGATGCCGTGCGTGGCGAGATGACCGATTACATGCAAGTGCGCATGGCCGCGCTCGGCGTGATGGTTGGGGTCGAAGCGATTAACAACTACTACGGGGGGCTGGGCCGAACCTGGGTTTCAATGGCCGCTGGTGTCATCAGCATGGTGGTTAATATCGTCACCAATTGGATCTTTATCGACGGCAACCTGGGCGCGCCGGCGCTTGGCGTACGCGGTGCTGCGCTATCGAGCGTGATGGCCAGCGGCGCAGCCTTCACCTTTGTATTCTGGCTGTTTTTGCGCGACCGTCGTCGGGCTGGAGCCACAGCGCGGGCCGCCGGCACCACCGACCGCGTAGTGTTACGGCTCAGCGAATTCAAACGCATGTTGCGGTTTGGCATGCCCAACGGCATCAACTGGATGATGGAATTCGCTGCGTTCCAAATGTTCATCAACGTCGTGATGTCGGATTTAGGCACCACCTCGCTCGCTGCGTTCAACGCCGTGATGAGCATCAATTCGCTGTCATTTATGCCAGCGTTTGGCATTGCCTCGGCCGGGTCGATTCTCGCTGGCCAAGCCATTGGCAGCGGCGCCAAAGACCAAGTCTGGCCGTTACTCAAACTCACCATGAAAGTCACCATGGTGTGGATGGGCGTGATCGGCTTGTCCTATGTAATTTTCCCAAGCCAACTGGTGGCGTTATTCAAACCGCTTGATGCCGACCCAAGTATGGTGACTGTTGGTGCCACGATGCTGTTGTTGTCGGCGGCTTGGCAATTGTTCGACGCGGTCGGCATGACCATCGCCGAAACCCTGCGCGCTGCGGGCGATACCAAATGGACGGCGACCGCCCGGTTGATGTTGGCGTGGGGCGTGTTTTTGCCATCGGGCTACATCGTGGTGCGTATTTTTGACGGCGGCCCGGCTGGCGCAATGTTGTGTTTGGCCGGCTATCTGGCGCTACTTTCAGTGCTGCTAACCTACCGTTTTCGCACGGGTGCGTGGAAATCCATTGAGCTGGTCGAACCAACCCTGCTGTAACCACAGTGGCCGCCGCCTTTGCGATTGAGTCTGGTGAGGGGTTTGCGGTATGACGCCGCCATGACTTCATCCCGTTTGAGTCTCCTGGCTGTCACCGCAGCGTCATTGTCACTTGTAGTCTCCGTTGCAGCGTGTGGCCCAGACGCCCGCGCCAACGTTGATGGCAACACCAGCAATGCTGACGGCAACAACAGCAACGGCGACGGCAACAACAATAATTCCAACTGCACCGCCGATGGCGTCGACTTAATTTACACGGTCGATACCGACAACAAGCTGTCGAGCTTCGATCCGAAAAAGCTGCCGCTGAACCAAGACCCGTTCACGTTGATCGGCACGCTGAATTGCCCAACCACCATGCAGCCAATTGAAGCCGGCTCCGGGGTTTCGCCGTTTTCGATGTCGGTCGATCGCAACGGCACCGCCTGGGTGTTGTACAGCACCGGCGAAGTTTTCAAAGTAAACATCACCAATGCGAGCTGCACCGCCAGCGGCTACACCGCAAAACAAAACAACATGTTGTTGTTCGGTATGGGCTTTGTTACCGACGCGGCTGGCGCCACCGCTGAAAAATTGTATATCGGTGGCGGCACCTCGGCCGGCGATCCCGGAGGCAGACTGGGGCGCGTCGACACCACGGCAACTCCACCTGCGTTGTCAATGCTTGGCACATTGCGCGGTGACACCGAGCAAAGCCCTGAGCTCACCGGCACCAGCGAATCCAAGCTCTACGGGTTTTATCCCGGTGCACGCAAAGCGTTCGTGCAAGAAATCAGCAAAGCCAACGGCGCTGGCAGCGGCCCTGAGTACAACATTCCAGGCGGCCTCGGCGGCACGGCCAACGCATGGGCCTTTGCGTTTTGGGGCGGCAAATTCTATATCTTCGTCACCACCCAAACCGATTTGTTTTCGCCACCGGTCTCCAGCGTCCGCGTGATCGACCGCGCCACCGGTACGGCCTCCACCGTACTTAATAACTTGCCAACGCCAATCGTCGGCGCTGGCGTTTCGACCTGCGCGCCAGTTGTTGTTGAGTAACTGCGACGCACCCAAGCCACGCGCCTAGCAGCGTCAGCGACGGTTTTGTGGTACCACTGCCGCCGTTATGAGCAACACGCGAATTTCTGAAATTCTTAGCGGCAAGTATGCGGTCGGCAGTCGAATCACCGTCGGTGGTTGGATTCGCACCCGGCGCGATTCCAAAGCTGGCCTGTCGTTTTTGGCGGTCCACGACGGCAGCTGTTTTGATCCGCTGCAAGTGATCGCGCCAGCCGAACTCGCCAACTACACCACCGACATCGCACGCATCACCACGGGCTGTGCAGTGCAAGCCACCGGCGTGTTGGTAGCATCGGAAGGCAAAGGCCAAGCGGTTGAGCTGCGGGCCGAATCAGTGCAATTGGTTGGCTTGGTCGAAGACCCAGAAACCTACCCAATGCAGCCCAAGCGCCACACCATGGAGTACTTGCGCGAAGTTGGCCACTTGCGCGTGCGCACCAACATTATCGGCGCAGCGACGCGGGTCCGGCATTGTCTGGCGATGGCCGTGCATCGGTTTTTCCATGAGCGCGGCTTTTTCTGGATTCACACCCCGATCATCACTGGGTCCGACGCTGAAGGCGCCGGCCAAATGTTCAAGGTCTCAACCTTAGACTTTGCCAACATTCCGAAAACCCCCGACGGCAAAGTGGATTACAGCCAAGATTTTTTTGGTCGCGAATCGCACCTGACAGTATCTGGTCAACTCAACGTTGAAACCTACTGCATGGCGATGAGCAACGTGTACACGTTTGGCCCAACGTTCCGCGCCGAGAACTCCAACACCCGCCGCCACCTCGCCGAGTTTTGGATGATCGAACCTGAGATTGCTTTCGCCGATCTTGCCGCCGATGCGCAACTCGCCGAGGATTTTCTTAAATATATTTTCAACGCCGTGCTCACCGAGCGCGCCGATGACATCGCGTTTTTTGAAAAGTTCGTCGACAAAACCGTAACTTCGCGCCTGCAAAACTTGGTGTCGTCCAAATTCGCTCGCATGGATTACACCGATGCGATCAAAATCCTCGAAGACGCCGTGCGCAGCGGCAAACAATTTGAGTTCCCAGTCAAATGGGGCATGGACATGCAAGCCGAACACGAGCGCTTCTTGACCGACGAAGTCATCAAGGGCCCGGTCGCCGTCTTGAATTATCCCAAAGACATCAAAGCGTTTTACATGCGCAACAACGACGATGGCAAAACCGTCGCTGCCATGGACATCTTGGCGCCCGGCATCGGCGAAATCATCGGCGGCAGCCAACGCGAAGAGCGCCTCGAACTGCTCGACGCCCGCATCGACGCCATGGGCCTGATCAAAGACGACTACTGGTGGTACCGCGACCTGCGCCGCTACGGCACCGTGCCGCACGCTGGCTTCGGCCTCGGCTTTGAACGCGCCATCCTCTATGCCACCGGCATCGAAAACATCCGCGACGTCATCCCGTTCCACCGCGCTGCGGGTCAAGCCTCGTTCTAGGTTACGGCCGCGCCACCTGACAATTCTCGATTGTCGGCCTGCGCGTGCTGCGTTACAGTCACATTATGTCGTGGCAATCGCCTCACTTTGATCCCGAGCAATTTGCTGCCGACGTGCGCGCTGAATTTACGGTCATGGCGGCAAAATTTCCCGAAATCGATCCGGGCGACCTGCTGCTGATCGTGCAGTGCAAACTGCGCCCCTTCGGCACTGGCCGCCGCTACTTTTTGCGTGAAGCTTCGCCTGGCGTTTATGTCTTCTGACGAAGTTTTTCTGGTTCAACTTGCCCGGGCGATTTCGCTAGCTCAACTTGAAGTTATTGTTGTCGGCTCAATGGCCGCAGCCATGCAGGGTGCGAATTCATAACGCCAATTTTTACGGCATGCGGCGAAGCATGAGGCATGGACACACATCAATCTTGACTCATTTGGTAATCCAAATAGTCCTTACAATAGTCGCAAAGTTCGCCGACGCAAATGTTCGAACATTTTGCACATGCATCTAATCGGCGAACAGCACGACACAGCAGATTTACGCACAGCCCTACGTCGGCATCTTTCGGCGCAACATAAACAGTGTGTTCGCCGCACACGCCACATTCCATGGCATCAACTGAATCCAGTTCGTCCTTTGTTCTAGGGCAAGAGGTAAAATTGTTCGCAAAATCTGTCAGTTTGGGCTTTGACCATTTAGAGTATTTTGTCGCACGCGTTTTCCATTCAAGAAAATCGGCTTCTTCTTTCTTGATTCGCTCTTCCGAAATTCTCTTGGCAATCGATTCTAACTTGGCAATATTTACCCAAACGTGGGTCGGCACGACCCTCTCAAGCGAGTGCCCAAGATGGTCTTGAAGGAAGCGCTCCAAAAACTCAACCAAGCCACCAAGCAACACGGTGACTTCTTTTTCATTCAGTTCATATTCGTAGTGCTCGATTTTATTACGCAACAATCGAACGCTCTCCAATAAATCTCGATCATGTTTCAGAAGTCGTACAGACGCGCAATGCTCGAGCCTGTCCAGAAGTGTTTTGAAGTTTACAGTTTCTGCGGTGTTCTCATTGAGATTTTTTACATCTGTCCAAATGAGCGCCGCGTGCTCACGCCGTAGCCGCTCTTTTAGTATCAATAAGGTGCCAGAAAAGGCGTGTAGTACACAGTATTTGTAATCCCGTGCACTTGGTGACGTTGCAAAAAAGGCCACGATGGCAATTTGAATATAATCAATTCCATTTTCGAACAACGTCATCTTTGTGGTCGTGTTTTTTTTCATTCGAAGATGTCAGAAGTGGACCCCAAAAACTAGGCCAGTAAATTAGAGAGAGCAAAGCGGCGGAACCTGAGCGAGAATAGGACCGACCGTGAAAGATCATCGAAAAAAA
>JAYWHS010000215.1:0-1575 GCA_043777635.1 Kofleriaceae bacterium
ATGCAAAGCAAACTTGCCGACGCCATTGTGACGCGCGATGCCGCACGCGGCGGCGTTGAATCATCGTGGCTCAAAACCTACGATACCTTGTCAGCCAAACGCGGTTATGCCGTGGCCCCGGTGATCAAAGGCAGCTGCCAAGGCTGCCACATGGCGCTGCCTCCGCAACTCAACAACATTTTGGCTCGGCTGCAAAGCATCGAAACCTGTCCGCGTTGCGGACGCTTGGTGTATCGCCAAGAATTCGTCGACGGCGGCGCGTCGTCGAACAATTCGGATATTCCAACCACGCTATTCACGTTGGCGTTGCCGGGATTACTCAAAGAACTGCACAGCCTCGAAGAGCTGCCTCCACTTAATGGCCCGCTCGGCGGATTCAATGCCTATCGCGACTTTCGCGCTGAGAACGATCCATTCAGCCGCGGCTTTAGCTTCCGCGTCTTCGGCTCGACGCCAGCCGGCGACGACATTGCTTTTTGGGTGATTCGCGACAAAAACGGCATCTTGGAACAGCCCGTGGTGTTCCTTGGCAAAGACAGCCCAAACACCGTCTTGGCCAAAAACTTCTATGACTATTTGTGGATTATCGCCGAAGGCATGACCCACGTTGCTGCGTCGATGGTCAGCGCAAAAAGCGATGTCAAACTCGATCCAAGTTTGACCATCGAACCGTTACCGGCGATCCACGCCTTTGCCGAAACCCATGCCGCGCCGTATCGCAAGACGGCACGCGAAGCGATCTTGGCAGCGCGCTCGGAATTCCCAACCGGTGGCAAACAAATCACCGCGATTCTCAAAAAGCTCATCAAGAAATAGTCGCGCGCAGCATGCTTGTTCCTCGGACGATTCGCTTGGTCGTCGAATATGACGGCACCAACCTGTGCGGTTGGCAGCGCCAAGCGAATGGCCCGACCGTGCAGGGCCATATCGAAACGGCCCTTGCCGATTTGTTGGGCAAACCGACGGCGCTCGCCGGTGCATCGCGCACCGACGCTGGCGTCCATGCCCTCGGCCAAGTCGCGCGGTTTGTTACCGACGGTACGATTCCGGCGCGTGGCATCATGCGCGCCCTCAATGCACGGTTACCGCCAGGGATTGCGATCGCCGATGCTAGCGAAGTTGCTGACGATTGGCACCCGCGCTTTTCCGCAACCGGCAAACACTATCGCTACTTGTTGTGGTTGCGGCCCGAGCGCTCGGCGTTTTGGCACAGTCGCGCGTGGCATCGATCGTTGCCCGTTGATGTCGAACGCATGCAGGCTGCGGCCCAGCATTTTGTCGGCATTCATGACTTTGCCGGCTTTCGTGCCGTGGGCTGCGCTGCCAAAACCACCCGCCGCCGGATGGACGATGTCACCGTGACCCGCGATTCATTGAGCCCCGATTTGTGTGCGATCGATGTGCGCGGCAATGCATTTTTACGCAACATGGTCCGCATCATGGTTGGCACGTTAGTCGATGTCGGAGAATCGCGGCTGGAACCGGAGGCTGTGCCCGATATTATTGCTAGCGCTGCCCGCCAGCGTGCTGGGCAAACCGCACCGCCGCAAGGTTTGACCTTAGTTTCAGTACGTT
>JAYWHS010000216.1:0-5205 GCA_043777635.1 Kofleriaceae bacterium
GCAACAACCCGCGTCTGTGTTCGGATGTAATTCTTTTGAGCCCAGGCCACGAGCATGCGCTCAAGCTCTGCGTCACGCCAGACTGCGGCGGACCATCGATTAATCCACCGCTGATGCGCTATGCGAATTGGCTACAATTTTCACCCTCGGCGTGCTGGTCGGTAAATCACTCATAGGGCCAGACCGCCGCGCCAACTCGTCGAAAAATCGTGTATTTGAGGAATTTTCTACAAAATCCACATTTATAAACACGTCACATCGTGGTCGATAATCGATAGGTGGCGGGTTCAATATCAATATCTGCGAAGAATTTGCACAATTCGGCTCGGCGTTCGCAACTTTTGGCACGGGTGTGCCGATAGGCGAACGAAGGAGATTCAGATAGATGTTGAGCAAATCAAAAAGTCGCATTGTTGTATCGTCATTATTGGCCGTAGTTGTCGGCACCGGTTGCAGCCTCATCAAGGTGAATGGCAAAACCCTCGGCGGCGGTGGCAGCACCCTGACGAGCGGTAGCAGCTCTCCTACGAGTGGAGACGGTGCACCGAGCACCAACCCGGCAGACTCACCAGAGGCGATCGCACGAGTCAAAGCTGAAGACGCACGCATTGCTGGACGCCCTGCATATTGTCATGCGCGCGCGCTAAGCAGCGCGAACGTTTCCGACCTTCAGAGTTGGAACGAACGACTCGCCGATTTCTCGCAAAAATCAAGTAGTCACGAACTCGGCATGGCCGCGAAAATTTTTGGCGAAGCGCGCTGTACAACAGATGCGCGCATCGCCAGCCAACAACAAAGCATCGAAAACCAGCGCATCAGCTGGATGAAAATGCATACCCTCGACGATCGCGACTATGCCTCGCTCATTGGCTTGGGCGCCGACGGCGTGCAGCCAGACAAGATCAAGAGCGGGGCAGTCGCGCAGTACAGCGATATAGCTTATGCGGATGTTGATTATGGCAAACTGGATATGATCGTCGGGCCATTGTCGCACCTAGCCCGGTCTGCCACGGTTGAGAGAATGTGGTCACTCAACGGGACGCAAAAAGCGCCCGCTGTGAGCGCCAACACGGTGACATCGCTGATTTTGCTAACGCGCGAACCCATTGATGCAGCGATGGCTTTTAAGGAAATCGATGCAGCAGCTGGGCTTGGCGATGATTCACGCTATGAGCTGCGCAGAACGGCCATCCGAGCATCGAAAGCAGTAGCCGAAGTCCGCACGGCCCTGACCGAAGCTGCCAAGGCTGACCCGGGCGTCGCCAAACTGATCGAAATTGCCGACCAAGCGTTTCAACAATGGAAGAAGCCCGACGCTGAACGTGCAGCCATTGTTAAACTTATAGAAAGCCTCGAAGCTGCTGAACTATCAAACCGACGCTCAGGTTACGCAGGATGCAGTGACTCGACCTTGGCTGCGTGGACCACCGCAGTCGCGAGCGCCAAATTTCCTGAAATCACTTCAAACGCAGAATTCACATCGTACCTCAACCCAGGAATTGCCACGGTCAACGGATCGCTGGCGTACTATGCGAAGGACTTGTGCCTCAGCCGAAACGGTTCCGACCATTTAGTCTCCCGCTTTCAAGGCGTCAAACGAGGACCACGCACCACTGCAATTGCCAACTGGATGAATGCTGGTAGTTCCATAGTTTTTGATGACCGCGATATGAAAATTGAATCTATTTTTCGTGGTCTCATGCGGGAAAATTGGGTGCACTATACGACAACCACCGGCATCATCGCCGCCATCGAGACCACTGGGGACCAAAGCACGATCACCTTCAAGTCAGCAAAAATTGAGCAAACCACATGTACGCGGTCTGTCCGAACCAATCGCATTGTGTCGATTAGTTCAACAGGCCAACTTGAATACGAAGTAGTTTGCGTAGCAACCGGCCGTTCGATGATCGAGACTGCGGCCCAGCCCGTCGCGTACGATGAAATGTTGGTGCGGAACCTTAAACCTGGGATGGTCCTGTTCTTCGCACCCCAAATGCCTATTGCAGCAACCGCATCAGCCTCGTCGAAAACGCTGGTCTACGTCCTCGGCGCAAGTATCAAATAACGTTTGGCGCGTGGGCAAGCTGAGCGTCGTCGATAGCTTGCCCTGCACCAGCAACCATAGCAGCGGCAACCGCCGAATCGTCGCCGAGGATGCCAGCCAAGGCGCAATCAACGTCGGCCCGGATTGGTACCAGGTCGATCGGCGCACCCGCAGGGCGACGCAGTTGCAGCGTTGCACCGCGCACATCGTAAATGCCCGCATAGGCATGCTCCAGAATTGCATGACCAAAAATCCAAGTGCAAGCTACGTCGGGGTTGGCCGGGTTCGGCACATGCAATACGCCGCCCTCGTCGATAAGCGCTAACCGATCATGCGGCCGAGTGCGCGCCACCGGCAACTTGGCTTGGCCCGCAGCGCGTTGCCGCTGCATCTGCGCCAACCGTTGGGTCAGGGCTTTTTTGCTTAGGGGAAATGCAGCCCACATCAAGGCATTGAGTAAATCGTGCAGATTGCGCGGCCGGGTGGGCACATCGCCAGTGTCCGAAATCCGGACTTCATACAAGGATTGAGGATCGAGCAAACCATCGGGCCCTAAGCTCGACCGCATCTTGTCAGCCGGCACCATGTGCACACCTACCGAAGCGAACGGCGCAGCGAACCAGGCGTTCAACTCGTCACAACTCGGCCAATCAGGTGCGACGGCGATCGCTGCAACGACATCGGCAATGCCCACAAATCGCGCGGTGGTCATGCGCGCGGGTGACCAGGTTACGACGCTGCGCATATCACGCTACAGCCAGGCCAAGGCCAGATCGTACATCACATGGGCATATACAGCGTGACCTAACGATCGATACCAATAGATCATGGCGAAGGCGACACCCGCCAAGCTGCGGAACACCACGGCGCGTAACAGCATCGGCTCACCGTACACACCCACATGATGCGCTAATGCAAATAGTACTGAGGTTACGAGGATTGCAACCAGCGTTGCGGGCCGGCGTGGCAACCCAAGTACAATGCCGACGGTGGTGAGCAACGCGATGCCGCAGCAGCGAAACAGCAGTTCTTCATGAACGCCGGCGCCAAGCGCCGACACGATGGTATCGCGGCCTAATGTTTGAGCTAGCGATAGGCCCAACGCATGGTGCATGAGTAGTGACAGCACTGTCCCCAGACACAGACCGTAGATCGCCGCTTCAAGCACCATCGGTGCCCAAACATCAACGCGCAATGCGTTTTGCCGACCGATGCGACGCATCCACAACAAAAACACCACGGCCAACGTGGCATGGACCAGCAAATATCCCGCTGCACTGCGACCGCACACCACGTACAACGCGCGCGTCACCAGATCGGCACCGTTGATCGGTGCACCAAACAACACGGCGACTTGGTACGCCAACAGTAACGGAAAAATCACCACCAAGCTGGCCGCCAAATCACCGTGGCCAAACAACGGATCAGGTCGACTGGTCGCGACACTACGCGCGCCCGAGGCTGAGCCAACCGCACGATGCGATCGCGCTTGCGCAGCCGTAGACCGTCGACGCACACCCGCTCGCGCCATTACCGGCTGCGCTTGCTGGCAGCAATTTTGCCGCGTGATTTGCCGTTGGTCCGGCGCTCAGCACCTGGGCTGGCCGACGGAGGTCGCACCACCGAAATAATACTTTGATTCCAGTCGAGGTACAGGCGAGCAGCCGCTTGCACTTGTTCACGAGAAACCGCAGCGATCGACGCATCGTAGGTTTGCCAATCGGTCCACGGCAGACCATACGCTTCATGAAACGCCATGGCACTTGCAACCGCAGCGCGGCGCTGCAGATGCACTGCGTGGCTGCCGATCAAGGCTTGTTTGATTCGGGCCAATTCTTCGATGCTCAGGCCATCATTCACCAGCTTGCCCAGTTCGCTGCGGATTTTATCGATGACAATATCAACCTGCGCTGGACCGCACGACAGTGCCACAGCGATAAAGCCAGGGTCAACACCTTCAATCGAATGCGCCGAAACCCGATACACCAAGCCACTGCGTTCGCGCAGTTCAGCGAACAACCGGCCCGACTGGCCAGCCAACGACGCTACCATAACTTCGACGGCAAAACGATCTGCAGCGGTGGCCCGCGTGCCAGCAAAACCGAGCACAAGGTTGGCGCTTTCGCGTTGCTGATAGGCGTAGATTTCGCGCGGTGCAACAATCAATGCTGGCACGACTGCAGGCGTAACCACCGCTGGTACTGGGCGACGACCGTTGCGACGACTGCCACTTGGCTTCGCCACTGACGGCGCAACCGCACGCACCAGCGCAACCGGCTCAACCCGTTTACCTGCACCAAACAACTTTTTCGCTAAGGCCATCGCTTCGTCGATTTCAAAATCGCCAACCAATGCAATCGTCAGCGGCGCCGTGGCATACGTGTCGCGAAAAAAGTTTTTGACCATCGTGGGCGACAACCGCGCCATGGTCGATGCGGTACCGGCTACGTCGAGCCGATATGCATGGCTACCAAACAAGGTTGCAGCAAAATTGCGGTACGCCACTTGTCCCGGCTGCTGCTCGGATTGCGCTAGATCGGCCACCAGTGCAGCACGAGCGGCGACAACTTCGTCGCGATCAAAGCGTGGCTGCGTGGCACATTGCGCCATCAGCGAAAACCCTTGACGCCAGGTCGAAGCCAAGAACTCACCAGCCAACGATAAGCTGTTGCGCCCGGCGACGCCGACCAAGCCGCCGCCGAGTTGCTCGAAGGTACGCGCGACATTAGCCTGTTTCAGGTTGCCGCAGCCCTGGGTTAGCAAGCGTGCCGTCAGCGTATTGATGCCATTGTTCAAATCAGATTCAAGCCGGGCACCACCGCGCCAGACCGCGCGCATTGCTACCACCGCGACGCCAGGATCGCGACGCAGTAACAACACCACTCCGCTGGGCAATACTACGCGTTTTTCGTCGAGGCGCAGCGTCGGCGATATGGTCGCGCGGCGGGCTGAGCTGGTGGCCTTGGACCCGGTGCTGGTGGCTGCGGCGCTACTCGCGAGCCGCGCCAAAGCGCGATGCACTTGTTTGGGCAACGCAGCGCTAGCCCGAGTATGCCCCTCAGGAAATACTGCTGCGACCGAAACCTGATCGGGTGTGAGATGCGCACGCACCGCTGCCGCCACATCATCTTTGCGCATGCGCCGCACCCGATCGAGAT
>JAYWHS010000217.1:0-1573 GCA_043777635.1 Kofleriaceae bacterium
CGACGACGGTGTAGGTGAGCGAAGTGTTGTCGATATCAGTTGAGTTCAACGCAACGGCGACGCCTTGGTTCTCGTTCGTGGTTTTGTCGAGGTTGTTTGATAGTGGCGCGTCATTGATCGGTGTAACGGTAATCGATACCGGCACCACGATCGATTCTGCGTCGGTGGCGACCGTGATTTCAAAGCGATCTGGGCCAGCATAATCAGCGGCTGGTTTATAGTTCAGTGTTGGCCCGGTGCCGGTTACACTGCCGTGTGCCGGTGGGGAAAATGTAAAGGTGATCGGCGCGCCATTGGGAGCTACGGCGCCGGGGTCAACCAGCAGCGCGCCATCTTCGGGCACAGCGAGCGTAAGTTGGGTTTCCAATAGGAGTGCGGGCGCATTGTCGCCGCAAGCGGCGCTGTACAGCATTGCGGCAGCGGCGATCCACGTCAGATGTAACGTCGAATACGGTTTTGGAAAAAGATACATGAGATCACGCTATCGGAAATTTTACCGACGCGCTTCAAATGCAACACCGAATCTGTGGGCTGCAAGGCGAATTTGTAATGGGGTGCAACACGTTCAACGTTGGCTACCGCTGAAGTCGGCTAGTGAGTAGCGGTCGCTCAGCGCTGCGCGCTAAGGTCAACCAACTGGGTGCCACCGTCGAAGATGCCATTGCCATCCCATTGCGACAGGCCCGGCGAAAGTTGCGCGAGCACCGACCATAAGGGGGCCAGCATGTCCATGGTCACGTCCTGGCCACGTTCGCTCCACTCAACCGAAACGACCACGATGGCTTGGCTGGCCATCAGCCGTGGCACTACTTGTTGGCCGCCACCCGTTTGTTGCACCATGCCAACGGTTTGGCGAAGGTCGTCTTCGAACATGTCGCCCTTGGCTTGATTCACTTCGAGCTGACCGAGCGCTGCGTCGCCACGCAACAACTCACCGAGATCGATCTTGAAGGTCGGATCGAGGGCCTGCAACCCCTGGTGAATGTGTTTTGCCGTGATCGGTCGATCGGCAAAGTAGCGAATGAAGTAGCTCACGATGGGACCTGCGCGGCTGCGAACATGGCCTGAATGTACCCCAAGCTTTGCAGGCTGGGGCGATGCGCGGCGCGCGTGAGTGCAGAAAAATTCGACGGGGTCATGCGAGAGTTTGCCCACATGTCACCCCCGATAAATTGACGCGTGGACGGTAGGTAATCCGGCCACCATAGGCGACATTTTGGCTATGCAAGCTCCAAGCACCAACTGGCGGGAACTCATTGAAGCCGACGAAGGCGCGCGCCACGAGGCGATGTCAGCGGTGATTGCTGCCGTGCAGCGCCAAAACAGCGCCAAGTTTGGTGCGGGCCGGGCGTTGCATCGCAAAGCGGTCGCAAGCCTGCGTGGTTCCCTGCAAATTCGAGCAGATCTACCCGAGGCTGCAGCGCATGGGGTCTTCATCGCAGGCAAAACCTATGATGTCTGGGCGCGACTTTCCAACGGCGGGCCGGATCTCAAAGCCAACACCAAGCCGGATATTCGCGGCTTTGCGCTACGCTTGCTCGACGTGCATGGCGAAGGTGCATTGGGCGGGGCG
>JAYWHS010000218.1:0-5191 GCA_043777635.1 Kofleriaceae bacterium
TGCGCGACTTTTACCTGGCAAGTCGCCGGCATTCAACCCACCGCGCGTTACTCGCGCGCGTTGTTTGGCTCATTCATTGATCGTTCCTGATTCGTGGCCGATTGTTCGCGTTCGATACTTTCGAACAGTGCGCGGAAATTGCCAGCGCCAAAGCCGCGGTCGCCTTTGCGTTGGATGATCTCGTAGAAAAACGGGCCGGCGCTTGGGTCTTTGTATAGGCCGGCGGATTCTTTGAGAAAAATCTGCAACATGTATGCGTGATGGTGATCGCCGTCGACTAAAATGCCGAGGCTGCGCAGTACGGCAATTTCTTCGTCGATTTTTGCAATACCACTTTTTTCGATGCGGGCTGGCAACATGTCGTAGTAGCTGCCAGGTGTTGGCATAAATGATACGCCGCTTTGACGGAGGCCTTCAACCGCGTTGATTATGTGGCCCACCGTCATTGCAACGTGTTGCACGCCATCGCCGCGCAGTTCTTCGTTGAAGATGTTGATTTGTGAGGATTTGAAGAACGGCCGCGCTGGCTCGTTGTTGGCGAAGCGAACACCGGAGACCGGCTCCCACATCACAATGGATTTCAGCCCGGACCCTGTTTTGCGGCCTGGGTCAACGTCGGTGGTGTGGAACGCCACTTGCCACATTTGCTCAAAGCCCATGACATGTTCCAACCACAACAACATCGGTTTCATGGTTTGGAAGTTGGATGTCACATGATCGATATCGGCAAAGCCAAAACGGTTTTTACCGCCGGTGCCGGCTGGTGCCGCAACCGCGCCCGGATACAACGCGCGAAAGCCACGGCGCTCGCGAAACCGAAATGTGCAATCGCCAAAAGGCGTGGTGATCGAAAACTGACGCAAGGTGCCGCCGTCGTCGGTAAATGTAGCGATTTCATCGATCGGCGTACCGCCTCGGGCCTCAAGTAATTTAAATGTTTTTTCGATGTCTTCCACTTCGAAAATCAGCGTGCCAACGCCGTCAGGGTGTTTCGCTAAAAAACGTGCGGCTCGGCCTGCTTCGCCCGGCATATCTGGGAGTGGTTGCGAACAAACAATATCGATGTTGCCAGCGGAAAAACATGCCGAGCGTTGCCGACCGTTGTGCTCAAGTTCAGGGCTGGACCGCCAGGTTTCGGCAAAATCCATCCGCTCGCAATAGAACTTGCGCGAGCGGTCAAGGTCGCGCACGTACCAATGAATACCTTCGAGTCGTTTGATGCCTAGTGATTCTGGTTTCGACATGAATGGCCTTAGCTGTTGGCGTCTGGTTGTTTGTCAGGATGTGCATCGGCGAATGCAGGAATCGTTGCGTAGCGCTTTTCCAATGCAACGAGCAGAGGCAGGTGGCTAAAATCGACGCCAAATCGGTGCGCTGAAAATAGCTGGGGTTGTAGCGCAGCATCTGCGATGGTGGGCGTATTGCCGACGGCAAAATCACCCGCGACATCGGCGGCCGACATCGCAAAGGCTTCGAGGCCAGGTGCCATGAAATGCTTGACCCAAGCGCGTTCGTCACCGCCGAGTTCGGTGACCTTGCGAGTGGTGGTTAAGTTTTGCAGGGGTTGAATGCCGGAGTTGACGATTTCCGCCAAGGCCCGGGCCCGGGCGCGCAAATACGCGTCGGCCGGCAGCAGCTTGATGTCCGGGAAGCGGTCGTCGAGATATTCAATGATCGGCAAGGACTGTGAAAGCACCGAGTGACTGCCGTTGTCTTCGATAATTTCAAGCGTCGGCAATTGGGCCATTGGATTTTTAGCGCGGAACTCGGGGGCTTTTTGCTGACCACCGTCTTTGATCAGATGCACGGAATGATACGTCCACGGCAGCTTTTTAAGGCCAAGCGCAATGCGGACGCGGTAGCTCGCCGACGAGCGCCAATAGTTGTGCAGGATGATTTGCATAGATGTCCTATTGCCCAACGGCGACAACGGTTTGATCGATTTGCCCGAACGGCGAGTTGCCTTGGCTATCGACCGCATCAATTTGAATGCGGTCGCCGACTTTCATGAATGGCGTTTGTGCAGCGCCGTTTTCGATGATTTCGATCATGCGGATTTCGGCTAAACACGAAATCCCGCGCGCTCGATCTTGGTTCGACACGGTGCCACTGCCGAGGATCGTACCGGCCGTGAAACGTCGCGTTTTGCAAATGTGAGCGATCAAATCGTGAAACGAAAAGTGCATCTCGGGGCCAGCATCACAATCACCGATGCGATTGCCGTTGAGGGTCGACCGCACCCGCATATGCAAGCGGCCGTCATACCAAGCGCTGCCCAGTTCGTCGGGGGTAACTGCAAACGGTGAGAATGCCGTCGCTGGTTTGCTTTGGAAAAAGCCGAAATTCTTGGCCAGCTCGTTGGGAATCAGATTGCGCAATGTGCAGTCATTGGCCAACATCACCAAACGAATATACTGCCCTGCCGCTGCGGCCATGGTGCCTTGTGGCGTGTCACCCAGCACAACACAAACCTCAGATTCGTAGTCTAGGCCCCATGCTGGGTCCGGCAGCGGGATGTCGGCGCGGGGCGCTAACATATCGGACGAGCCACCTTGGTACACAAGTGGATCGGTCATCATGGTGGGCGGTGGTTCGGCACCGCGGGCTTTGCGCACCAAAATGACGTGATTGAGAAACGCCGAGCCGTCGACCCACTCGTAGGCACGCGGTAATGGCGCGGCCAGTTGCGCGACGTCGAGTGCGGTGGTTTCAACCGTGCCGTTGCTGATCGCTTCGGCGATGGCACGCAAGGCTGGTTCGGCCAAGTCCCAATCATCAAGCGCACTTTGCATGGTGGGCCAGGCCGCTGGTGCACTGGCACAACGGTTACCGTCGGCACTCACTACAATCAATTTGCCATCGCGAGGATGACCGGTGCGCAGTGTCGCAAGTTTCATGGCAATCTCCGTCGAAGTTGCCGCAAGGTACCCCTGACGTTGCAGGGGGTCAATATGTGCAAGGGGTCAACAACGGCGCTCAGCCATGGCTATGCTGTTGAACTATCAGTTGAACGCAGACGAGCCAAATCGCCCGCGTGTAGACAGGCGATCGGCAAAAGAGCCGCTGGTAAACGCAAAAGCACGCACTGCATCGAACCCACCCGGAAACACGGCCAACTGCACCGATAGTTTCAGCGCGGTGTCGGTGGCAAGTAAATTGAAGCCCTCGCCAGGCGGTGGTAATTGCGGGATGCGGACTTTGTTTTTCACGTACGGTGAAATTATCTGCCGGCTGAATCGCAGCCCTGGCATGGCTCGCAAAACGGTGTACTGCAAGAACGTGACGTCAGCATTGCCGTCGACCGATTCTGTCCACACCAAAGCTTTCCCAGCCAAGTCGTTGGCCGGTTCCGACAACAGCCAGGGCAATGGCGCAACTGCAAGGTCCAACGTATAAGCGTCGCTGCTGGCGCGTTCGACAAAGAATTGCGCAGCGCCGGAACTGCGTTGCAGGTTGGTGAGGTACAAGCCATCGGGCACCGCGACATCCGGTAACAAGGCGGTTGTCATCGTCGTCGGCGACAACGGTGCAGGATACGGCAACGTCGATGCGTCGGGCGCAGTCATTTGCAGCTTGCCGTCAAGCAATGACGCGCTCGTGGTGGCCGCCGTCACAAAGGTTGGCGTGTTGGTAAGTATCGTAGCGATGGATTTCGATCGCACATAGAGCCGAGTACTCAGGTCAACCACGCCGGCGGGGATTGTTACGTTGGCTGCGTAGAATGAACGAGGCGTTGGGCCACGCACCGTGACGTAAACATTGGAGGACGTGCAGCCTTGATCCATCTGTACGGTAACCGACGGTGTGTCGATGTTGGAAATCCGACCGCATTCGGTCTCGACGCTATAACGTGCATTTGCGCCACCACTAGGTAAATTGAAAACCCGGGGAACTTTCGCCGGTGCGACCACCGGCTTGTTATCGGTAAGTAGCTCGTCACCTGGCTTCACGCCGACCCATGTGAAGACCTGTTGCTCCATCGAGCGAGGGTCAGGTGGCATGATCACGGTGACGCTGCCGCCGGCAACCATGGTCGCTTGCGCGGCGCCGTTAGCGTCGGTTTTGAGCGTGGTAACTACCGAGTCATCAGCGTTTTGGAAAATCACGTCGACGTTGGCTACCAAGGCACTGTTGGCAATTGCAACTACCTTGACTGGTCCGGTTGTCACAGCATCGCTGCACGTGGTGCAGGCGTCGTCGCGAATGGCATCGGGATTATTCACAATGCTACCGCAAGCGGCAGCGGCTAACGATAAGCCAACGAGGAGCAGGTTGCGTGGTTGCATACGTGGCTCGACGTTACCCCATTTTTGAGGGTGGTAGCCGCATGAGTTTATAAGTTGTGGCCTGGCGCACCGATTCCGATTCGGTTGCTTGGCATACCTACATATGCCGATGGCATACCTACACTGGCACAGCGAACCATTTTTCCATGCTGAGCTGCAAAAACAGCGGCATGCGGTAGTGCGGAAAGGCTGCCGTAAGTCGCGCCACCGCAGCCGCAACCGAGTTGCAGCTTCGCGCAGCTGCGACAAAAGCTTGAACATACGCATGCGTTTCGGCGAAAAGCTCGGGCCCCGCGCTCGCGCCATGCCCAGGTAGGACGTGTTGCACATTGCCAAAGCGGCGTTGGAGTTCGGCTAGTTGCAGCAGCCAAGCATCGGTTTTTTGATCGCCAAGCCATGCATGCTCAGCATTGTAGGCAAGATCGCCGGCTATCAGCGCGTCAAGCCGAGGCACCCAGCACACCGTGTCGTGCAAGCCTTCGGCTGGGCCGAGCTCGACCACTTCAATGGTGGCGTCATCGACTCGCAGCGTCAGGTCGGTCAAGACCTCGGGCAGCGTAATTTGCTCGGGCAGTTCGATTGGATATCGAGCCAGCCAAAACGCCCGTTTGCCGGCGAAGCTCGCTGCAATATCTGCAACCACATCGGCGGTTGCTACCACCCGAGCGCTGGGGAAATGCCGACGCAATTCCATGGAACCAAAATAGTGATCAGGGTGGCCGTGGGTAATATAGATCGCCGTCAACTGCCGCTGGGTCCGCGCAATACCGTCAGCGACCACTGCCGCCATAGCAGGCAAAAACTGCGCGTCAACCAACGCGCATTCAGTTGGGCCAACCAGTAAATGCGAGTTTGCGGCCAAGCCATGATCGTCTGCAGCGAACGACAGTAGTTGATAGTCGTCG
>JAYWHS010000219.1:0-1570 GCA_043777635.1 Kofleriaceae bacterium
GAGATCGTCGGATTGGTAAATGGTTTGCGCCACACGTGCGCCGCGAACTTGAAGATCTAGCTGGCCGTATCGACGAAATCCGCCTGGCCGATCCTGAGCTTGCCGACGTGCTCGTGGTGCCGTTGTCGTCGATTTTGTACAAAGTCTCGTCGCGCACCTCGGATACTAATCCCGAGTGGGTAGCACGCAATATCGGCCGTGGTCAGCCAGCGCGCTTGTTCACCGAGCGCGTCGAAATTTTGGCGGCCGGCCTCGACGATCTGTACAAAGCCTTTGGCCAAGCATCCGGCCGTGGCGCAGGCGGTCCACCCGATGTGCATTTGGCCGACGCTCGGCAACTCACCGAGTTTATTCCGGCTGGGCGCACCGGCGGCATCGTGACGTCGCCGCCGTATGCTGGCACCTACGATTACGCCGAGCATCAGCGGTTACGTTTCGACTTTCTCGGCTTGCGGCATCGCGAATTTGACGCTGGTGAAATTGGTTCGCGTCGATCATTTTCTACCGCCATCACCGGCGAAAAACAGTGGCGCAAAGCGTTGGCTGAAACCCTGCAAAGTTTCGCGTTGGCGTTGGCCCCAGGCGCCCGCGCCGCCATTGTCATCGGCGATTCGTTTGCCGGTGGTCGCGCGGCGTACGCCCTCGACGATGTGCGCAATGCGCTACCGCCCGAGCTGTTCGTTGAAGCTTGGGCGTCGCAAGATCGCGCCATGCTCGGCGCCGGTGAACGCAAAGCATTTGGCGAGCGGCCTAAAGCCGAACACGCTATCGTGCTGCGTCGGCATTAAGCCAGACGTAGCGAAGTGCACCAACGCGGCATCGGCAACGCGGCCAAAGGCACAAAGGAACGTTACAAATGTGATGCACCGGTGGCGTGCGACACGATGCCAAGGCAACATCTGTTGGCATGGCGCAGCTCGGCCTATTTGGCGACCCGACTCTCGACGGCGACGAACGTGGCAATGCACGGCCGGGTACGGTGCAGCCGGCAGATATATCGTCCGAAATCCGGACAATCGCAGGACAACTGCCAACCAGCTGGCGGTTCGGCACCTCGTCGTGGTCGTTTCCGGGCTGGCGCGGCACCGTGTGGAGCGACAAGCAAGAGCGGACGTACAGCGAACAACTGCTAGCAAAAAAAGGCTTGGCCGCGTACGCCGCGCATCCGCTGCTACGCACGGTTGGCGTCGATCGGACCCACTATGCCCCGGTTATCGCCGACGTACTGGCCGACTATGCGCGCAGCGTGCCCGATGATTTTCGGTTCTTAGTCAAAGCTCATGAAGCGTGTACGTTAGCGACGTTTCCAACGCATCCTCGGTATGGCGCGCTGCGTGGCCAGGCTTCGCCACATTTTCTCGATCCGAGTTACGCCCGCGACATGGTGGTAGCACCATTCGTCGACGGGCTAGGCGTGAAAGGCGGCACGTTACTGTTTCAATTTGCAGCGCAACCGATGGACCAACTCGGCGGCTCACCGCGTAAATTTGCCGAACAGTTGTATCGATTTTTACGGGATTTACCGGCGCTGCCGACTCAAGCTCCGGCCACATCTACCACCGACGCTCTG
>JAYWHS010000220.1:0-1568 GCA_043777635.1 Kofleriaceae bacterium
TGATCCAACCTGGGACAAAGACCGCGTTGAATCGTACTTGCGCGGACAAAACACCTACGAAGTGCAGTTGGTGGCCGCACATGAAGCGTACCCGGGCCATCACACCCAATTTAGCTACGCACGCAAAGACCTCAATGCGTTGCGTGCCGTATTGTGGAATGCGGCGATGGTCGAAGGCTGGGCGGTCTACGCCGAGGGCCAAATGGTTCAGCTCGGGTGGGGCGATAAACTCAATGATCGTTTTCGCTTTTATGATCTGCGCGGCCAGATGATCGTTGCGACCAATGTGTTGCTCGATATCAAACTGCAATCAGGGCAGATGACCGATGCGCAAGCCGTGCAATTCATGGTCGATGAAGGCTTTCAAGAGCGCGCCATGGCCGAAAAGAAGTTGCTGCGCGCCAAGCTAGACTCGACCCAGCTTGCGCAATATTTCATGGGCCTGTCCGAAATCGATGATCTGGAACGCGACTATCGTAAACAAGTTGGCACCAAGTTTTCGCAACGTACATTCAACGAAGCGTTGATCGGCCATGGCTCGGTGGCGGTGAGGTTTTTGCGGCGTTACTTGCTTGATACGAAGTAGCGGCCACGGGCTACTGCGTCAGGCCAATTTGCCGATTGAATTCTTGATTGTCCCAAAACAAATATTCCTCGTCCATGACGCCGTCTTTCCAGTGCGCAACCGTGACCATCTGGATTTTGTAAGCTTTGCCCGTTGCGGGGATCGCATTGGGTTGGCCAAACCGCATGGCTCGGGTGAAGGTGCCAGTCATCGTGCCAGTCACGGCGGTCCAGTCACCGTCGCCAATCTTCACGGTGTGTTCGGTAATGCGGGTATCGGGCGCCCACAAAAACATCGCCATCAGATCTTCCATGTGTTGATGCAAGCCGTTGGTGACGTGGCCGTCAGGCCAATGCACCACAACATTGTGAGCGTGACTGCGGCTGAGTTCAGACCAGCGCTGCTTGGAAAAAACATTGAAGTCGAGATCGTCGAAAGTCGCGAGATGTGCCGCCTTCGAGGTCGGGTCGCGGACGACGGTTGGGGTTGCGGTGCAGCCGGCAGCGACGAGGCCAGCGAGTACACACCCAGTAAGTACTGAGGATGAAATACGACGAGGTAACAAAGTAGTCATGTGTTGAACCAATGCACGCACTGTGCCGCGCCGCGACGTCGCGAGCTGCGAGCTAGATTCGCGTCAGGTTGCCGCGGGGCTGTGCGCACAGGCTCAGCGTGCGACTGGGTAATGTTGCGCTAGGATTGCCCCAACATCGACGACACATTGCTCAACCGCACCGTGCATATCGCCGGTTCGACAGCGTTGGCTGGCGCTAGCGACCACGGTTTGCCAGCGATGGTGGCTCACTTTGCCATAGATTCCGATGTCGCCTAAAATCACCAACTGTTTGCGTCGAGGTGCCACCAAGATCAACACCGCGTTGCGCTCTACGGTTGCGCTCATGCCGAAGGTGATAAATGCCCGCTCGGCAAATGCGCGCACATCGCCCCAAAACATGGGCGCCAATGAAACTTGAATCGAGCCGGTGGTGGCTTGTTCGGCGAG
>JAYWHS010000221.1:0-1568 GCA_043777635.1 Kofleriaceae bacterium
GCCGAGACAATCCAAAATCTCATGCAATTGTACACGCATGATTTTTCAGAATATTGGGCTGGCACGGACAACGGCACGCTCGGCGCGGATGGCCGGTTCGCACCGTATCCGTTGACGCCGTATTGGAGCCGGCCCGGCTGGCAGGCTTTGCTACTGTACCAAGCCGAAGCTTTGGCTGGGTTCGCGTTGATCATTGATCAAGCACATTCGACGCAGCCGACCAACCACAACCTCGCGGAGTTTTTTGTCCTCAGGAAATACTGCGGCGTCGGCGTCGGTCGCACGGCGGCAAGCCTGGTGTTTACCAACCAGCCCGGCCAATGGGAGGTCGCCGTCGCGCGCAAAAATAACCCAGCGTACCGGTTCTGGCGTAAAACCATCACCAGCCTAGCCATCGCAGGCAACATTCAAGAAATCGACGCCCACGACGAAAGTTGGAACGGCCCGATCATCCGCTTCCTGTCGCGCTCGGAGCACGATCAAAAATAACCAGCTGTTGCTTGCGTCCGAAATCGGCACCGCTTAGTGCCGATGCGCGTAGACGTTGGTCGAGCGCCTGCCGAAAGGCTGCCGGTGTCGGATAGTTGTGCGGGGTCATCACAGACCACCGAATGACTTGAGCACACCAAGCACTGTAGGCAAATCGCTGCGCTTGACGAGCTTTCGTTGAAGTGCTTGGCGTGCGGCCAGTCGCAGAACTTCGGGCGAGATGCCGCTACGCGCGCAATCGTTTAGCGTGCGCGCAGGCGAGGTCACAGGCATCGTGTCGAACCAAAGCCGTTCGTGTGACATGAGGTCGGCGTAGTGCAATCTCAGATCTAGTGGAATCCGCAGACGGCGAGTCTGCCAAGTACCCGGCAAGGTAAGGTGAAGTTGGGAGGGAAGTACGTCCGACAACTGATGAAGCACGAGTGCGGTCTGGTGCGAGAACACACCTACGCGTTCCGACCAAAGCCATGCTGTCATGTAGGCTTCGTGATCGCTCGCGGGAAAATGTACCAATCGGTAGATGCCTCGTTGGGCTCGCGTCACCCTGCCCGCCAGCATATGCTTGCGCAGCAATTGAGACGAGTACCCTGCAGTGGCGGCTTGCTGCGTGGTGAAATAGCCTGCGTGTGCGGCAGCAGTTTCGAATAGCTGGTCCCAACTGGGACCGTTGGGATGGGTCGACGCAACCATGCGCAAAACGTAACTCTGAGTTTAGTTTTGTGCAACTATATTTCACGCAACCATCTTGAATCATTCGATTCGATACTAGGCCCAACTTAACAACACCGCACCGCCAGCCACCAAGCCAGCGCCCACCACTTGACGCCAGCCTGGCCGGTCGCCGATGCGCCAAGCAAAAAATGTTGCGAACACCACCGATGTGTTGCGCAACGTAACGATCACACCAGCACCGCCACTTGCGAGCGCTTGCATGAACAACAAAAATGCAATCGAACAAATTGTGCCGATGGTAATCAACCGCCAACCTCGGTTTCGCAACATCGCTTTGGCTGCGGCTCGTCCGGTCGAGCCCAGCCGCAACAGATTGATCACCGACGCAAAGCCTAATGAAATAGCGA
>JAYWHS010000222.1:0-1567 GCA_043777635.1 Kofleriaceae bacterium
TCCACCACACTTCGACGTCATAGCGCTGACCGTCGAGCATGAGCGGTTGTACCTCGACGGTATCGCCCTGCCATTGCAAGCTGACTTCGCGAAAGCCAATGTAACGCTGCACCATCGGGTCGAGCGCTTTGTACATGGCTTCTTTGATTGAAAACCGCAACGTCACAGCGCGGCCGCGCTGCAATTCGGACACGCCTTGTAATTGCACAATTTCCAGCTCGGTCAAAATACGGTGCGCTACATCGCGGCGTGGTGGCACTGCCCGTTCCAGATCAACACCGACCCGCCACATCGACGACGGTGCTTCGGTGTGGTGAGCCGCCAGCGCGATGGCCTGCGCATCTTTGTGACTGATCGAACCAGTAACACCAAGTGGCAGCAGCGGCGCGCCGCGGCCGTCGACCAACAACGGCGGGGGCACGACCTGCAACGCTGCGAGTGCGCGACGCAAACACCTGCGGCCAGCCAAAAACTGATTACGCCGGAGCTCGGAAAAATGCGCCGCCGCGCTGACTTCACGTGGGTCAACTTCGCCATGCGAAGCGTCACCGATCGGCGCCATCGCCAGTACCCCGTGCGGCACGCGCACGATGGCACCACGATGCAATTCATCCATGGCCAACCGAGGCACCAAGCGCATTGATAGCGGCCACAAACCCTGGGTACGAGGTGGCGACATTGTCAACATCGTCGATCCGGCTCGTCGTCGGCGCGCAGAGCGCCGCCACCACACCGGCCATTGCGATGCGATGATCACCAACTGCGTCGACGTGGCCGGCTTTCGGCAAGCGACCGCCGACCCCATGTACGGCAAACCCGTCGGCAAACTCATCACAAACCACCCCAAAACTGCGCAACATATTGCAGGTCGCAGTGATGCGATCGGATTCTTTGACTCGCAGTTCCTCGGCGTCTTTAAATACCGTCGTGCCGTGCGCTACCGCCGCCGCTACCGCCAAGATCGGAATCTCATCAATGGCGCGCACCACGACATCGCCGGCAATTGTTACGCCGCGCAGTTGCGCGGCAGCACCACGCACGACGATATCGGCAATCGGCTCGGGCCCGGTGGCATCAAGATTTTCAATCGTGACCACGGCCCCCATGGCGCGCAAGATTTCAATAAAACCAGTCCGCGTTTCATTGACCATAACGTTGCGACAGCGCACTTCGCCGTCCCCGGTGCCAACCAAAAGCGCCGCAACCACCAGAAATGCCGACGACGAAGGATCGCCAGGCACCACAATGCGGCCACCGTTCATCTTGCGCGACCAGCCTGCGGTACGCACGGTGGTGGTACGCCCATCGACCATGAGCGGCACGCCAAAATAGCGCAGCATGCGCTCCGAATGATCACGACTCGGGCCAGGTTCAGTGATCGAAGCGACGCCATCAGTGAACAAACTGGCTAACACCAATGCTGTCTTGACCTGCGCTGAAGCGATGGGCAACTGATGGTGCATCGCCTGCAACTGTCCGGTAACCGGACCAACGCGCAGCGGTGGCACGATATCACCCTGGACCGACGCACCAAGCACCGGAGCCTGCCCTGCCGACAGCTCGGTCG
>JAYWHS010000223.1:0-5176 GCA_043777635.1 Kofleriaceae bacterium
TTGTGGACCAAGCTCGGCGACGTCTGCGCTGAACAACTCGGCGACAACGAAGCTGCGACCGAAGCTTATCAAGTGGCTTGTGAACTAGCGCCGGACGACATGACCCGGCACGAACAATTGGCTGACTTGTATCTTGATGCCGGCGAAGTGCGGCGCATCGAAGCCATTCGCGAACTGCAATTTTTACTGACGCATTCGCCCGACCGCGTCGAGTTGTACAAAGCTCTGTCGAGTCTGTACTTGGCTGAGCATGAGCTCGATAAAGCCTGGTGTGTAGCGCAAGTACTCACGTTCTTGGGTGCCGCTTCGCCTGACGAAACCGCGTTGTATCAACGCTATCGCACCGCGCAGTTTGTCCCTGCGACTCGTCGGCTGACCGAAGAGTTGTGGCAAAAATCAATCATTCATCCGCGTGAAGACCGCCATGTTGGCGCCATCTTTGCGTCGACGCTGATGGCGTTGGCTGGTGCCAGCGCCCAACCCGCAACTTCGTTCGGGCTCGATCCAAACGGTCGGACCGATCTAGAACGCGATACTCGACTTGCCGCCCGCGTCGTGAAATATGTCAGCGGTGTGTTGGCCCTCGAACCGTCGCCGATGGTGTGGATCCAGGAAACCGGCGATGGCCTACGCGTTGCCAATACGGTGGGCATGGGTGCCGATCAGAAAAAACTGGTGCCAACGCTGTTGGTTGGCGCACCGCAGGTCAGCAAAACTGATGAGCGTGAGTTAGCTTTCGAAGTTGGTAAACGTTTGGCGTATTTGCGACCAGAGCGGTTTGCATCGCTGGCGATGGGTAGTTTGCCGAAGCTGGAATCGGCTTTTGCTGCGGCCTTAATGGCTGGCGGTCAACGCTTGCTGAGTCATGACGGTGCGGTGTTTGAACCTACCAACGATGATTCACGCAAGCTCGCGGCGTCGTTGCGCTCGGCAGTGCCAAGCCAACTGCTTGAACAAGTCGGCGAAATTTCGACCAAGCTTTCAGGTCGGGTCGGCAACGGGCTGATCACGGGCTGGCGCACTGGCACCGATCTAACTGCGAACCGCGTTGGGTTCATCGTCTGCAACGACTTTGAAACTGCCTCGCGTGGTATTGCCACCGAAGGTGCAGCGATGTCGACGTTGACAGTGAAGGAACGGTTGCGTGATTTGTTGGCATACGCGGTGAGCGATTCGTACTTTGCGGTGCGGCGTCACCTAGGCATTCATGTTCGCGACGAGGTGTCAGCGTAATGCGCAAGAATCAAGCAAAACACCACATGGTGCCGCGCGCCGCAACGCTAGCCTTGGTGAGCGGTGTTGGGTTATGGCAGCTGAGCCTCAGCGGGGTACTTGCAACCACGGCCGCCGTCTCGGCGGGCTGCGGCGGCGGTATCGAATGTGGCAACGGCGTGCAAGAAGAAGGCGAAGCGTGCGACGACGGTAATGCGGATCAGTCCGATTTTTGCCGCAGTTGCGTTGTGTACTCGCCGCCACGCACCACTGTGACGTGGGATTTTAATAAATACCCAGATCGTGGTTTTAGCGGTGATTCGTGTAACGACACCGGGGTCGCAACCGTGCAAGTTGATCTTGCGGGCCAAACGAGTCAATCGGTCACCACCGAGTGCTCGAAGCGCCAAGTGGTGTTTTTTGACTTGGTGCCGGGGCCGTATACGGTTTCGGTGACACCATTAGCCAGCAATGGCGTGTCGAAGGTCAAGGCGCCGGTATCGGTGCCTGTGATGGCGCAAGCCAACAACATCCAAGTCGATGTAAATGTGCCGTTCGAAGCCTGGAATCAGACCTACACCGGTTTGTTTTTGTTTCGGGCGCGTTGGGGCATGCAAACGTGTGCCGACGCGGTACCGCCGGTGGTAACCCAGACGCTGCGGTTGTTAGTTGGTGGCCAAGCCGTCGCGACATTGACCGATTCGGGGCAAAAAGTTGATGGCACCGATGACAAGCCGTGTCGTGCATTTGCCGAAGAGCGGCCACAAAGCGTGGCTGATTTGCCATTTGGTCCTGCAACCATCGAAATCATCGGCAAAGATTCGGTTGGGGTCGAAAAATTTCGCAAGACGTTTGACACCTTCGTTGGCATCGGCCAGGTCAACCCGACATTGCAGTTCGATCTGCCAGCACCACCGGTCGACGCGCCACCTGACGCTTAGATGATCGCGCGGCACGAGCCTTGGCCGGTCGCATTGCCGCGATGACCACGGCCTTGGTCGTCGTCGGTAAAGCTCCGTTGCGGTCGGCCGAGTACGGTTGGCCGAATACCGAGTAAGACCTACAATCACCGATGATTTCACCAAGACTCCTTACGTAAGCGGCATTGCGGCTAGTACGTACTAGCCGTTGCGGGCGTCCTTGCCCGGGCTGATGTATTTGCTAGCCACGGCTGCACAACTCGGTTTGTGCGCCAAGGTTGTCGTATAATCGGCCGGTGCTAGTTGCTCTTCGCTGTGTTTCTTCGCTCCGCCTTGCGGTGGGTTTATTGTTTGCCAGTCTGATGGGGTGCAGTAGCAGCCCGCGGCCGGCGGTACAGACGGTGGTGTTACCGGCGTTGCCGCCAGCACCATCGGCCGACCCAACCGTTCCTGGTGCGGCTTATTTGGCTGCCCTCGAACAGCGCTTGGCACCGGCATGGCAACAATTTTTGACCGATTGCCGCAGTAAACTACCGGTCGATCATCCACTCAATGCCATGCGTTTACAGACCCAAATCGCGTTGACGTTAAACGCTAACGGTAAGGTTGTACGCCGCGATACTCTTGGCAGTGGGGTCGCAGGTTTTGATTCAGTGGCCGAAGCCATCGTCGACGAAAATCTGCAACTGCCGCCGCCCCCGGCCGAGTTGCGTAGCGACGACGGCACCGTGCGAGTCGAATGGTTGTTTGCACGCGATCGCCGTCGCGCCACGGCTGCAACCGCGCGCATCGTTGTGATGCAAGCGCCTAGCGCCGTCGCTGTTGGCGGCATGATGGCACGGCAACAATACAGTCGTGCGGCCAGCCGCTTGTTGACGAGCGCGGATATTGACGTTGCGGCGGCCACCGCGCAGCTCAGTGAAGCTATCACCCGGCGTGCCTTGGTCAGCACGGATTCTGAAACCGTGCGCACGGCGGTGGCTGCAATCATTGATGACGCACCTGCGTTAGCGCCGGCGTTGCTTAAAATTTCATCGGCGCAGCGCGAAGAGTTGTGGCCGTTGTTGTACGGATTTGTCACACCGCAACTCACGCCGATACTGCAACAGCGCGTGTTGGCGCATGAAGAAGAACTTGCGATGGTGCTGCCACGGATTGCTCCAGGGTCCGGTGCGGCCTGGGCGGGCACCATCAAACAATTGCAACAGCGCAAACTTTGGGGCCACGCGCTGGCTATTCAAGCTGCAGTTGAGCCAGCAACCACCGTGTTGCCCGACGATGCCGTGGTTGTGCGCAGCCAACCGGCGACGCGTGGCATGGCGTGTTATGGCTATGTTGTAGTCGCTCCGACGCAGCGCGCGGCATGGCAACGAGTATATGAAGCACTGCAAGACGGTAGCGCAACCGTGCGGCGTGACTGTGCCCGCGCGTTGCGGCAGCCGGTAACGGCACCTACCAGTGTCACCAAGACCTTGCGCCAATTGCTCAATGACCCCGACCATCAAGTGGCGGCGGCCGCCGTCGACGCCATGGGGGCTCAAGCGTTGCCGGTGGCTACCAATGTCGTGCTTGAATTAGCTCGGCATCGTTCGTCCGAAGTGCGGGCGGCGGTGGCGCGCCAGCGAACTTGGTTGCAAAAAAACGCCAATAACGCTGCACTGGCGATCTTGCTCCGTGACCGCGACGTCAACGTCCGTGGCCAACTCGTCGGTATCCCAGCGGCGCTGCCGGAGCTACTGCATGACACCAACGGTACCGTACGGGCTGCGGCGTTGCGGACGGTTACCGACGCAGCAGTCGCCGCACCGTTGTTGACTGACACGTTGGCAAGCGTACGCACCCAAGCTGAGCGCAGCCAAGCTCTAGCGCTAGGCACCGCAGCGGTGCGCGCACGCGTGTTAACCAATATCGCGGCAGCACCAGACGGTTCGCTCGCGCAAATGCAGGCAGCGTCGGTCTATTTGGCGGCGCAACATTCCCGATGACTTCGATGACGTCACGCCGCATGCTTGGCGGAACATTAGCGGCCATGTTCATCGCCGCGTCGTCACCACCGCCGGCCGTCGCCCGCAATCGTTTGCTTGCAGTGGCACCAAGCAATGACGCGATGATTCGCATCGCTGCCACGCCGTCACGAGAAGTGTTGGTGCCGGCCGGACAGTTTCAAATGGGAGTTGACCCTGCGGTAATCGATAGCATCGTGCAACGCTGTGCTGAAGATATTCCGGCGGCATCGATCGATATCCCGATCCGAATCGGAGCTGCGAACTTGCCACGCCGGTTAGTGATCAATGAACTATTTTGTGATGATTATCGACAAGAGTTATCGCGACATAGCCCACGCAGTGTCGTGCTCGATAGTTTTTTCATTGATCGCTTTGAGGTTACTGCCGCTGCGTACCGACGCTGCGTAGTTGCGGGGCGCTGTTCAAGTGAACCGTTCGTGGCCGGGGCCGACCTGTATATTCAAGATGACCTGCCCATCGTGAATATTCTGCCCGACGAAGCTGCCGGCTACTGCCAGTGGCGCGGTGCACGGCTGCCCACCGAAGCTGAATGGGAATATGCTGCGCGCGGTGCCGATGGTCGAGTGTTTCCATGGGGGCCACAACAGCGCGCGGATCGCAGCAACTTGGGCAAACCGATGTCGCCGCTTCAGCGTTTGCTCGAAGAATCGCGCGAGCGTTGGTCGTTTGGCGAGTTGTTTTTTGCTGACGACAGTGATGGATTTGCGTTTGCAGCGCCGCCAGGAAGTTTGCCTTTTGGGCGTGGACCTTTTGGCACCGAAGATCAAGTTGGCAATGTCGCAGAGATTGTCGCCGATGCCTTCGTGCCGTTCGACCCGGATAAACCGCAGTCTGACTTGCCGTGGGTGAATCCGTGGCAGGTGGCCTTACCCGGCGAATTGCACGTTGTGCGCGGTGGTTCGTGGGCAACGCCTACGTGGATCGGGCGCAGCGACGTGCGTGATTTTACCAGCAACTCGATGGGGCCAACGCGACCGTTACGGAGCCCAACGATTGGCTTTCGCTGCGCTCGGCCAG
>JAYWHS010000224.1:0-1566 GCA_043777635.1 Kofleriaceae bacterium
GCCGCGTCAACCACCAGCAACGCGCCTTCGCAAGCAGCGAGGGAGCGCGACACTTCATAATGAAAATCGACGTGGCCCGGAGTATCGATTAGGTTGAACTGATACAAAATGCCATCGTCGGCTTTGTAATGCAGCTGCACTGATTGGGCTTTGATCGTGATGCCACGCTCACGCTCCAGGTCCATCGTATCGAGAAATTGTGCTTGGGCTTCGCGGGCGCTTACCGCACCGCAGTATTCCAGAATGCGATCAGCGAGCGTGGTTTTGCCGTGATCAATATGAGCGATGATCGAGAAATTACGAATTCTCTCGGCGGGAAACGACATTGCCGCTCTACGTAGCACTAAAGCGACGGGCCGATCGAATTGTTCGCACAAGAAAGCGGGTGTTTGTTCAACGGCGCCGGCTGCGGCCGACTGGACGCGGCTGAACGGTGGTCGCAGGTCCCGTAGCGGCAGGTACGGGCGTCAATGCTAGATCGACCTGGCCCGGTAGGTGATCTCGGTACTTTGCCAGTACCAAATCAATACCTTGACGAATGTATTCGGCCACCGGCACCTTGGTGCGCGCGTGCAGCAGCTTAAGTGCAGCGTCTTGCTCGGTTGTAATGTATACCGTGGTCGAGAGCTTGCGCCGAGCCATAGCCATGACCATACGTGACCCTATGTGATGGCGGCAAGCGGCAAAGCCGGCAGATCCCATGGCCGTACCAGGCGGCCAATGTCACAGCTAACCGACAAACAAAAGCCCTTTGCTTGCACCTACCAGCAATGCCGACTACGTTAGCTAAGTATGTTGAAGACCCGGTTTTTTCATCACGTTGCAAACTGCCTATTCGCGATTGGCTGCGTTACAGCACTGTCCCAAACAGGTTGTGGCGACAAGAAAAAGGCAGCTACGACGCCCAAAGACACCACGATTGACGCTGCGGTGCCGCGCGTTGATCCGACGCTGTGCGACACAGAAGGCAAAAACATCATCACAGCCGACCTCAATAAGGATGGCCGGCCAGATGTCTGGCGGATGCTGCGCAGCGAAGAAGAAGGCGGCACCAAAGTCGAGTTCATGACGTGCAAACAGGTGGATTTCGATCACGATGGCCGCAAAGACTGGGTTGTTGGCTACAATCGTAAGGGTGCTGTAACCTTCGAACGCGCCGACTTCGACTACGACGGCAAATTCGATATGTCGGCGATTTATGACACCAAAACCGCGACGGTCGCCGAAGTAGAGCGCGACAGCGACTTCGACGGTAAATTTGATCTCAAAGAAACCTACGACAGCGTCGGCCAACTGGTTTCGGTCAAACGCGATCGCAATGGCGATGGCGCTCCGGACATGTGGGAACAGTACAAAGACGGCATCTTGCTGGCAATTTTGTACGACGACGATTTTGACAACAAAGTTGACCGCCGCGAAGAAGTCCCTGGCGCTCGGCCGAAAGTCGAAATGCCAACAGCGACCGAAGATGACGCCAGTGGCTCGCTGACCGACAAACCTGCCGCGCCTGCCGTCGGCCCTGCCCCGGCGGCCGCTGGCAGCGGCAAATAACGTCTGTACGGGATG
>JAYWHS010000225.1:0-1565 GCA_043777635.1 Kofleriaceae bacterium
TGGGCAGCGTCTTACCCTGCGTCTCGGTGATAAACTACGTAACTTCAGCGAGCAGCTGACCTCTGTACCTGCCGGCCCCGCGAAATACTGGCCGCTGGCAAGTAGCCTTCTTTCATTGTTTGGCCGAAACGTTTATCAGGGTGCCTCCGGCGTGAACAATTCAACTTCGGCGATCGGCTGACCCGCGGAATCCTGGCCACCGGCAAGCAACACTTGGCCGTTGGGCAGTGAAATTGCGCTGGCACCGGTGCGGGCACGCGCGAGCGGTACTTGAGCGACACGCAGAAGGGTAACCGCATCGAAAATGTCAGCGCTTTGCAAAACCATGTCTGATCCACCGTCGCTCGCGTCAAGGCCGCCAGCAACGATCAACCATCGCCCAGACCCGGCCAATGCGACAGCGGCATCTCGCCGCGGCGGTTGCAACGCTCGATCGAATGAAGTTGCAATCATCGTACGCGTGTCGATTTTCAAAATAGAACCAGCGAGAGCGGTCGTGGTGCCGCCGCCAACGATCAAGATCTCAGCACCTCGCCCGATCACCGCATGACCAGTTCGCCGAGCCCCAGCGAGGTCTGGCAATTCGCTAACGACGCCAGCGCTATCAATTTTTACAATCGCGCTGCTCACCCGATCGCCCACGAAAAATCCGCTGACGGCGTTATTCACGAGTACGGCGGCGCCCCGCGGCGGTACCGCTAGGGACGGCACTAACGCGACAGCGGACAAACTTGGACCATCCAACAACAGTGTGATCGGACCTGACACGGCAAAGCGATTGATCCCACCGCTTGCGATGGGCAACGCTACTTGGCCTGCTGGCACGGCAACCGACGAGGCAATTTCAAAATACCCGCCCGCCGGAGACACCGACGTGTCGAACATCCAGCCCCCAGCGGCGGCTTGCCGCGCCGAATCTTCACCTCCAAGGATGAAAGCCAGTGGAGTGCCGTTGGTGGCAACCGCTGGGGCCACACGGGCCTGAGGCAACGGCTTACCAACTTGAAAACTATGCGTATATGCGTTGTAGATCTCGACTTCGGAGCGTACGCCGCCGTTAGCGTCGAGGCCGCCCGCAAATAACGCGCCGAAGCTAAGCGCAGTTGATCCCATCTGCGCTCGCGCCGGAGCAAACTGCGCAGGTGCTAGCGAAAAAGTTTGCGACGGGGCGACAAACACTGCCAACTCCGCCGAAATCGGCCCCAACACCAACGGAGGCGTTTCACCCCATGCCAAGAACTCCCCCGCTGCGCCCAGTACCTCCACCTTTACTACCGCTTGTTGCGCCGCCGCCGCCACATCCAGATCCAAAACGAATACTCCGTCTTGTTTGTCGATGAGACGTACGGTAAGGGGCGATGTCAACGTCACGCGAAGTTGACTGGCACGGACCAGCAAATCACTGCCAGGCGCGGTGACGATTCGCACTTGCAGTGTGCCTGCTGTGGTGTCGCAGCCGGCGAAAACAGGCCACACGGCCAATAGAGCAGCTAACAACTTCACCACTAGACTGTGCCGGCCACGGTGCGAGGTTGCAAGCACCGTCGTGGATTGTGTTAGATTGG
>JAYWHS010000226.1:0-1564 GCA_043777635.1 Kofleriaceae bacterium
GATCGCGAAACGGTTGAAGAAGCCAAAACGCGTGCGCCGCACACCATCAAATCACGCGACCGCGCGGTTACGGCCGAAGATTACGAAATGTTGTCCTTGCGCGCATCAACTACGCTGGCCCGAGCGCGCTGTGTGCCAGATCGGACCAATCGTGGCCATGTCACGGTTGCGTTGGTACCCAAGGGTGAAACCCGAGGCGAAGAACTGACCAGGCGCTTGGTGCCTTCGAACGAAGTATTGCGCTTTGTGCGACGTTACCTCGATGAGCGCAAGCTCGTTGGCTCGGTGCTCAGTGTGGTTAAGCCGCGCTACAAAGACTTGTCGTTGCGCGTGATGCTGATTCGTCGCACGGTCGGCACATCGGACCGCTTGCGCAAAGAAATTGAACTGAAATTACGACGGTTCATGCACAGCCTAGCCGGCGGCCGCGATGGCAAAGGTTGGGAATTTGGTCGGCCGGTCCTCAAGGCTGAGTTGATTCATGTGATCGAAGAAGTGCCCGGTGTCGAAGGCGTGGATCAACTGGAGTTGCGCGATGAAGCACGCAACGTCGCAGTCGAGCACATTCGCCTCGAAGACGATGAATTACCGTTCTTGGTCAACGTGACCGTTGCTGAAAAAGTACGGGATGATATCCGCTAATGGCCACCGAGTTACATGCCAAACGGGTCGTCCGGGTCCCGGACGTTTCTAACCAGAGTCTAGAGAAGGCGAAAATTTGCCTTGAAGACGCCGGGCTCGGCACGCTCGTCGTGTTGTATCGCGAGAGCTATGAAGATCGAAATACCATTTTGGAGCAACGGCCAACCCGTGGCCAAATGGTTTATGAAGGCACTGAAGTAACCCTGTGGGTCGCGCGGCGCGGCTATCTTGAGTTTCTGCCAGCAATTTACCGTCGGTCGGACGCCGCCGGTCGCAATGTGGTGCGTGACCTGTGTTTTGTCTTTGAGCACATGTTTGACTCGATCGACGACAAGTTGATCGACGGGCACCGGTTTTACGATCCACATATTGCGCCAACTGACTTTCTGCACTGGTTGGCAAATTGGACGGCCTTCTCCATTGATTTGGATTGGCCCGAAGACAAAAAACGCGCCCTGATCAAGCGTGCAGTTGATTTGTATCGAATCCGTGGCATTAAGTGCGGCTTGATTCTGTTCCTTAAACTATTTACTGGCTACGAGCCCGAAATCGAAGAGAACACCTGGCCGTTTAAGGGCTTTCGCGTTGAGAGCGAAGCGCGCATTGGGCTCGACTCGGTGGTGTTGCCGCCGGTCGATCTTGCCCATTGTTTTGTTGTGACCATGCCAGTCAAGTTTGAGTCTGTGACCCCCGAATTGGTCATTCGGATTCATCAAATCATTGCGGCGGAAAAGCCGGCGCACACCCACTACTATTTGCGCTTCACTGATGAACAGGGCGATTCCGAACTGCGCGAATTCTTCGCCATCGGTTTGCGTTCGGGCATCGGCATAAACGCCGAAGTGGTTGAGGAATAGAATATGTTTTACGTTGGTAACGACCTTCACACTGCAGCGGGGATTTTTCGATGAGCGAGCAGCAA
>JAYWHS010000227.1:0-5167 GCA_043777635.1 Kofleriaceae bacterium
CGGTTGCGCAACGTGCCGTCACCTTTGCCCTGCGCGTCACTAAACGCCGGGTGCGCATCCTGCGATCGATCCGACACCGCGCTGCGCTGGCCCCACTTGCCTTGCAACCGCGCCAGCAAATCGGCACGCCCAATAATCAGTATTTTATGCGGATCGATCCACCCGTCGGCTTCAGGCTTCACTTGCAGCGTCGCCACGTCGGCGAGCGCGGCCATCCCGTCGCCTGAAATGATCCGTTCGGTGGTGAATACCTCGGTCGCTAGCACCGTTGCTTTGATGCGGGCTGCAACATCGGCACGCACCGCGCGCGCCGTCTCCGCTTGTGCATGGCCACGCGTCGCACTCGCATTGGCCTCGATGCGCAAGCGAACCGCCGGCCCCACCACGTTGCGTGCACCTGGAAATACAGCTTCCAGTTCACGTAGGCGCGCTTCCATGTAGGCATGATCGCCACCTAATTGCAGCGACGCCATCAACTCACGCGCGCGCGCCACGAGGCCACGCCGCCGCAACGATTCACCTTGTGCAATTTGCTCGCTACCTTTGCCCGACGTGCCGGGCTGATCGCGCAACGCCATGCGCGCGTCGATTTCGGCGATGGCCGTGAGTTGCACTTCCAACTCGCGCACGACCACCACATCTTGCGGGCCATAAGGGCGCACGGCGTCAGCGGCGAAACGATGTCAATGCCAACACTACGAGCGACAATCGCCGCCGCGCTGTTATGGTTTATTGATTGTGATATCTGGCACCGAAACAATTACCACAGCAACGCTATCTTCAGGTCCTTGGGCTGCGTCGGGTTGTGCGCCCGGGTCGTCAACATCGTCGAGTTGTCCAATGGGGCCATTAAACTTAGGCGAATCCAAAAGAACTCGCTGCTCGTCGGGCATCGCTGCTCGTTTTCGTGCGAGTTCCAACGACAACCGAACGATTTCAAGATCTTCATCTATCAACTGGTACGTCATGGAATCTCCTTCATGGTGATCGTCGTAGTCCTGTCAATCATCGTTACATTTAGGATTGTGAACCGAGTACCGCTCTGAAACAGACTTCTTTTTCGTGTCCAAATGCAGACAAGAAATCTATGCGAGTACCGGTTTTTGACATGATATTGAACTCAACATTGCCGGAGAATTTGCTCGCTGTATCAAACGACGTGCTGGTAAACGCCGGTTCAACAACAATATCAACGCCTTACGTCACCGCTTGCACGCCAGTGTTGACAGCTGTATCGACGACAAGATTGGTACCCACACCAACGCCGCGCGCCACCGTGGTGGAAATCATGGCCGTCGCTTCAGGCGTGAGTCCGGCAATTTCACCCGCGTAGGCCATTACCCGCTGCGCTCGCGCCAGCATCGCGATTTCGGCGGCGCCCGCAACTTCGGCCGCAATGCCGGCGGTGACCACGGTGAGCATTAAAATCACCGCCAGCTTGGCGCAGTCTTCGGCAAGTTCCTTATACTGATGATCGACGAGGTTGGCTTCTTCGCAAACGAAACGGCCTCATCGAGCTATGGACACGCAATGCCCAGCGTCGCGAGTTGAGTTTGCAGTGGTGCAGGTACGGCACCGAGTTGTACAAACTCAACGCGCACACTGTCCGGCAACCGGCCGGCGACCGCATAAGGTGCCAGCACACGGAGTAGCGCTTGGGCGTTGGGTTCGCTGCACTTCAGCGCGTCGGCCGAGCCTGGCGGATCAAATAACCAACGTTGCACGAGGTTGCGCTGATGCGCGACGGCCGCGCGTGCAAGCTCCGTATAGATTACGCCAAAACGTTGAGCGCCCTTGGCATCGAGGGTCACTTGGCCAGGGATAACGAACGCAGCGATATCGCCACGCGCCACCAGGGCGACGGTATCAGCAATGGATTCGGCAAATTCTTCGTCGGTGGTCATAAAATTCCTTTGATTAGGATTGGGCAGGCGCGGTTGTTCGTTGGTTTTCTTCCCACGCCGCCAGCATCGCTAAAAATTCATCAACGCTCATGTCACAATCTTGCAGCACCAAGTTTGCATGGGCGCGTGGCGAGCCGCCCGAGCCGGCGAACTTGCAGCGCACGAATGTTGCGCCGGAGAGGTCGCGGCCATGCCAGCCAGTGCCACGTAGATCGCAGTTTTCAAAGCGTGCGCCATTGCTGGTGGCTAAATGTTCCATGCTTGGCTCGACGCCGAAGAATGAACCGCTGAACGAACAACCGACAAAGCGAGCGCCTTCCAGCTGGCTGCTGTGCATCGAACAGTGGCGAAAGGCGGTGTTGACAACGACGGCTTGTTTCCAGTCGCTGCGAAACAACTGGCAATTATCGAAAACGCTGTCGGTGATCTGGGCCGCTTCCAAGTCGATCAGATTGAGCAACGAATCACGAAATTCACAAGCACGCAGCGTGGAGCGATTCAAGCTCGTGCTTTGCAAGGTCACTTGCTTGCATACCACCTGGGTCCAGTCAGCTTCATCGAAATTTGAATAGCTAAACCGTGTCTTGAGCAATTCGACGCCTACCATCTTTGTCCATGGCAGTTTGAGGCCGTGGCGATTTATGTCACCGAGGCGCTGATGTTCTAGGTGCAACTGGCCGGCGCCGCTGCGTTGGTTCGCCAACCAGACGCCGTGGGCTTCGATCGTCTCGCGCGTAAATTCGCCAACGGGTGTCTTCGGCGGCCCTAGTTCTTCGCGCTCCGCCACATGCATCCGTGGAATCTCTGCTTCATACAGCGCCGCTAATGCGGTTAAGCGTTGCTGCTCTGCCAGCACGTCGCGCGCGCGATAGCGGTCATGATGCGCAGCGCGATGTGCGCGCCCTGCATCGGTGTACTCTGCGGCTACCAATGCAGTGTTGCCGGGTTGGATAAACTTGCAAAGTTCGCTAGCGCAGAGCAAGGCACGGTCGAGGGCGTCACCATGTACGTAAAAATCGCGCCAGCCGAGAGTGTGGGGTGATTTGTAAATTTCACGATTGAGCCGATCGAGTTCAATCATAAACTGCGCAGGCTCGATGAGTTGCGAGTGGCCGCTGTTCACCAAATGCAGCCGCGGCACCTCGACTCGTGGCTCGTTCACCATCCAGGCCTTCAACTGACGATATTCACCGCACTGCGGGCAGGTACACTCCACCGCGAAATGCGACTGTTGTGCGGCATCGGGATTGGGGCTGCCGATGTAGGTTATATCAAAAGGACGCCGAACAAATGTTCCGCATTTTGCACAAGCATGCAGCGATAAGGCGAACTTCAATTCAGCCAACGTTTGCCCGACTCGCCGCGGCATTATCAGATCAAGCTCAATCAAATTGCCGGCCATCACGAGCGCACCCCTTTCGGCTCAACCTTACCGGCTTTGGGACGGTTCGCAACGTATTCATTGGCCGCTTCGAAGAACTTGCGATACGCGGTGTCGTAGAGGCCCTGCTTCGCTTTGCTTAGCTGCTTGTACTCAATTTCAATGATCTGCACATCCTTGGTGTCAGGCGGAATTAAGGCGTTGCCGCCGTCAATGTTCATTGCCTTGGCTTGTGCGGCCGAAATCCGAATCTTTTGATCGCCACGCTTCACGTCGGCGATCACTTTGGCCGCAGCCTCGAATTCTGCTTTCATTGAGGTTGCCATCACTTCGTGACTGTCCGTACTGAGTACCACTTTGGTCTCGCAGAAGATCAACGTTGCTAATGCATGGTCTTCGAACGTTGCAACGTTGTGTTTAGTCACGTTAAAAGGTTCTGATTTCGCGTCCGGCAGTCGCACCGCGTCAGGCGAGCCACCCGCTGGTTTGTTTGCAGCCAGCGCGCCCGTGGCTTGATTGGACCCCAAATTCACTTCAACGACGACACCGAGCTTTGCCAATCGTGCAGCCTGGTCCGGCGTGGCATGGGTGGCATGCCCGAAGCGCACCAGCACCTCTGGCGGCAATGTGCCACCGTTTTCTGGCCGGTTGGCCACTTGCTGCAAGCAGTCGATAAGGGCGTCAAGATTGGCCCGCGCGCGCTCGTAGTGTGTCAACTCACCATTCGGGGTTGTTTGGCGATTTGCATCGCGTGCGTAGGGTGCGCCGGTCGTGGTGTCGATGCCTCCCTCGCCGACATGAGGCCGCAATACAATCGGCTCACGCCGCTGCAGCGCCAAGTTGGCCAGGTCGTCGTACATTTTGATAAACCGTTCTTTCCCTTCGGCGGAAAACCGATGGTGCTCAATACCCGCAACATCCATACCGACTACGTCGGATCGTGAAAGCAGCCCAGCGACGTCTTTCCTCGTTTTGGCAAATTCGGCATCACTGCTCATACCACTTTTGCCTGGCTTCGCGTCTGCGATATTCGCGTCGCGCGCACCGAGATTATTAGTAGTGATCATTGCAAGGTGTTTTACTTCCAGCGCATCCAGCTGCTTCGCCAAATTAGGATTAGCCGCCTTGGCGCGAACCTTCGCCCACTGCAGTTGCCCTTCATCAAAACGCGTCAGCAACTTCTTTACGCTATTAGATTGCTCGGTGTACGTAATGTTGTCCTGAGCGAGGCGCACGAGCGTATCGACAGTATATTGGTCATAGGCAAACTGCTCATCGATTTGCTTCCGCAGGTCGCCGAAAGTCGTTTTTTCCATCGATGTCATGGCCGCGCCTCTTGCTTCGAGCGCCGCAGCCTCAGCAATGCGCGCTTGCATCGCGTCGCGTCCGGCAAAGTGAGCTTCCAGCTTTGGCCGTGCCGCAACTATGGAATTATTCAAAACACCAAATGCCTGACGGTCGGTAGCGCCGTAAAACTTCTTGAGCAGTTCATCGCGCACTTCGTAGCTACTATTAAAGTCTGTCTCGTCACTCGCGCGCAGTGATTTGTCGATGGCACTTTTAGCAAGCGAGTCGATTTGTTCTCGCAACGCCATTCGCCGTTCTTCGCTGAGCCGCGGTCCGGCCAGCTGTGTCTTTAGTTCGTCGATTCGATCCAGTGTCTTCTTCGCTAACTCAATCGCATCACCTGCGCCGCCGCGCTGCTTAATCGTTTTCTGGCCACCATCCTGTTCGTGTTGGTGCACTAGCCCCGGATCTGAAATGGCGGCAACTTCGCGCAGCAAAGGTTCCCATGACGAAACATCTGTCGCGAGTTTCTGGACCTGGCTCGACGCGGCAAGCTCGGCGGCAAACTTCTCGGGCGGGACGTTCCCCATGAAGT
>JAYWHS010000228.1:0-1563 GCA_043777635.1 Kofleriaceae bacterium
CACCCGCGTACCGCGCTCAATTTGCTCGGTGAAATGTCACGGCGGTTGCGTCGCGCCGACCAAACGATTGCGCAACTTGCGCTGTGCGACGTCAACGAACGCTTGATTCATCGGCTGGTTGGATTGGCTCGCGACGAAGGCGTCAACAGTCCTGAAGGCCTGGTAGTTCGTCGTCGTCCAACCCAGCAAGAGCTGGCCAACATGATTGGCAGTTGTCGTGAAACGATTTCGCGCGCCTACAATCAACTGGCTCGTGATGGGCTCATTATTGCGCGAGGCCGCTCGTTGGTGGTGACTCAGGGTTTGATCGACAAGCTACAAAAACGCAAAGCTGCCTGAACGCCCGTGGTGGCTTGACAGCGCGGGCGGTAAAGCGCCAAATCCAGACCATCTGTCCCCGATGTCGTCCAATGTCACCCAATCAACCATGATTCGCCGCACTCGGGTCGAGGTCGATCTAGGTGCCATCGTTGAAAATGCTGGTGCCATCAACGCGCTGACCGGCACCAACGTGTATGCCGTCGTGAAAGCTGACGGCTACGGCCACGGTGCCATCGTGGTCGCCCGGGCGTTGGAGGCTACGCGCGCGGTCGCTGGGTTTGCAGTGAGTCTGGTCGAAGAAGCGGTGGTGCTACGCGATGCGGGTGTCATGGCGCCGATTTTGGTGATGGGGCCGTCGCAACTTGGAGGCGAAGATGAACTCGTCGGGTTGGCGCTAACCCCAGTGGTTTCCGATGCCGAAGAGATCGCGGCACTGGCCGACCTCGCGCGTCGCCGAGGTGTTGCGGTTGATGTCCACCTGAAAATCGATACTGGCATGGGTCGACTTGGCGCGCTGCCCGCCGATGCCGTCGCGCTTGCCGTCGCGGCCCAACAACAAGGTGTTCGGATCGTTGGCCTGATGACACATTTTGCCAATGCTGATTCCGATTCGCCGGATGACCCGATGTCGACGACGATGTGCCAATTGGCGGGTTTCGCAGCAGTGCATAAGCTGTTGCACCGCGCTGGCATTGACGTGAAAATTTGCCACGCTGCAAACAGTTCAGGTGCGATGATGTTTCCCACCGCGCGAATGAATTTGGTGCGCACCGGTTTGGCGTTGTATGGCAATGGTCATTGGTCCAGCGACGCCCAACTCAACCGCCCGCGTCGCCAGGCGATGCGACTGGTCACCGAAGTCGCACAAGTACGCACCGTCGCCGCTGGCAGTTGCGTCGGCTATGGTGGTTTGTGGCGGGCCACGCGTGACAGTCGGGTGGCTGTGTTGCCGGTCGGCTACGCCGATGGCCTACCCAAGCGGGCAACCGGTGCTTTTTTTGTAATGATCGGCGGCGTCCGCTGCCCTTTGGTCGGTGCAATCAGCATGGATATTGCGATTGCCGATGTCAGTGATGCGCCAAGCGTCCGCATCGGTGATAGCGCGGTCTTGTTGGGCCGCGACGCGAGCGGGGATGAGATATCGACCAGCCAATACGCCGCGTGGACCGGGCTGACCGAGTATGAAGTGACCTGTGGCATGTCCAAGCGGGTCCCGCGGACCTATATTGGCGGCGACTTGTG
>JAYWHS010000229.1:0-1562 GCA_043777635.1 Kofleriaceae bacterium
TCTGGGCCAGGACCCGCATCGTTGCTCACAATGATGGCGTCGCCTACCGCGGTGCCGCCTGATGGCGGTGGCGCCGGTTGGGCCTGCGCTGTGTTGCTGCGCGTACCCACGATGCCGGCTTGCAGGATGATTAGCCATGCACACAACACGTGCGTCCACGCAGTTAGCCGCGACGGCGCCGTCGGCCTAGCAAATCGTTGTAAGCGGAACCACACAATAAAATCCTATCACCGGCGGCAGGCGATGGGTAGTTTTGCGCCGAATCAGATCGACTGTGTTACTGTGACTTGTGTGGCGTTCTTGCCGAGTGTTGTCGCTTTTCGCCGTCGGATATGCCGTGGTCGCGGGTTGTGTGCACACCGAGGTCACGAGGTTGGGTCGACCCAGTGCAAGCTTGGTTGCGCACCGTGCCGATATTGAATTGAGCGCTCCGATCTATGTCAGGGTCACCAGCGCATATGCGTTGTTCATTCCGATCGCGGGTGGGGTTGCACCGGCTCAGGTCGTGGCGCAGCTGCGCGCAACCGCGCTTGCGATGGGCGCTGACGACGTGGTGAATATTGAAACCTCGACGTCATGTCAGCAGGGATTTGGTGTGCTGCGCCAAGTCTTGGGCTGGGTCACCACCGATGCGCGTGGCACAGCAGTTCGCTATCGCCGGCCGGCTCAAGGCCCAAAAATGGAGCGAACGAGCGAACGCTCGGAGCGGGGCCCGGTACAAATCCAGAAAACGATCACTGGCCCAGTTTCGTCGCTAGTTGTTCCGCAATCGCCGTAATATCGGATGGGGTTAAGTTGCCAAGCGCGGTAAATCGCATTGCGATTTCGGTCAGCGGTGCGGCAATCGACCCACGTAGTTGCTCAAGGTAATGTTGATTGAGGGCGTGGCGATCGCGCATCAAGCGACCATGCGCCACCAGGGCAGCGACGGTCGGATCCTGCGGTGTGAAATCTTCGAACGCCTGCAGGATTTGCTTGGCGGGACCAGTGGAAACCACGGCCGGATACACTTGATTAGCAATCACGTGTTGGGTGGCGATGTTCAGTTCGCTCAGCAGTTTGTCGCTGAGTTCTTTGCCTTCGTTGGCCGGCATTTCTTCGGCCAGGGTGACCACCACAGCGGCGGTACGTTCAGGATCCGAAAGCAGTGTGCCGATGGTGCGGGCATCACGGGTCAACGGGCCTTCGGGCACGGTTTCCATGATGACTTTGGGAATGCGCAGCATGGAAAGGCTGTGGCCCGACGCTGGCATGTCAAAAACTACGGTGTCCCAGGTTGGCTTGCCGCGCTTTTGTTCGGTGGTGTGGAACCAGGCCTTACCAAGTAAGGCGTAGTCGTCGAGGCCGGGAATCGCTCGCAGAAACGCTTTTGTGACGCGATTTTCGAACACCATTTCATAGGCGGTGCGAAATTTTAGAATCATCAACCCGTATTCTTCGAGCGCCGCGGCTGGAGTGGTGTTGACCCCTGATAAGTTTGAGGCCAGCGCGACAACGCTGGTACCGACGGCCGGTTTGCCGAAGTATTCGCCAAACCGATCATTCGCGTTGGTTTCGAACAA
>JAYWHS010000230.1:0-5159 GCA_043777635.1 Kofleriaceae bacterium
CTGCTCTATCGGTTTGGTCGGGATGGAACAAACGGCATAATGGTGTCGGATGGTGTCGTCGGCGATGCTGGCAAATCTCGTTTCAAGAAACGTGGATTAGCAACTCACGGCAATTTTGCCTACGCTGCCAGTAGCATCAAAGTTGTGCGGTTTGCACAGTAGCGCAGCATTAGCGCACCGCGCGAGGCCTGCCGTTTTGTCACTCAAAAAAATCGACGCGGCCGGACTGCAAATCGAGTGTCGCGCCGATGATCAGGAGTTCACCTGATGCTGCAAGGCGCTCGATAATCGCCGAGCCATGGCGCAGTTGTTCAACACTAGCCAGGGTGTTGGCCCGCGTTGCTTGGGCGTGTAGCTCGGTGTGGGCAGCGCTGCCACGCTCGGGCAACGGCACATTAGCTTGGACTAAGTCGATAAGCGCCGGCCGCACGCGTGAAACGATCGCCATCACATTGGGCGAGGTGTGGTCTTCGCCAGCGACAATGGATTCAATGGTCGCTGCGACGGCGCCACAATTGGAATGGCCCATCACAACCACGAGTTTGCTGTGATAGCGCTCCGCTGCAAACTCAACGCTGCCAACCCCTGACGGCGCGATGATGTTGCCGGCTACGCGAATTACAAAAAGTTCGCCGAGCGCAACGTTGAACACATGTTCGGCGGGTGCCCGTGAATCGGAGCAGCCCAGCACGATGGCGAAGGGTGCCTGCTGTTCCATATTGAGTTCGGTGTGGCCTTGCATGCTAGCCACGCTGCGGTAACCCGCAACAAAGTGCGCGTTGCCAGCTTTGAGGCGTGCGAGGGCTTCTGCGCCTGTCATGCTTCCTGTGTAGCAGAAATGTCGCTGCCGCAACATCGTGCGGTCACGCAAGCAGCGGTTCGACGAGCCGAAACGCAAAAAGCGTCACGGTCAAGTGACGCCAACGTTGTGTGAACAACGCAGCTGCGCGGTTGCTGAGTGATTAAAGCTTCGGCCCAGCAGCGCGAATTTCGGCGGAGGCTTGCGCTTCGTACTTTTTGAAGTTGTCGCGGAACAACGATGCAACTTTGCGCGATTTGTCGTCGTAGCTGGCTTTGTCGGTCCAGGTATTACGTGGCTGCAAAATTTCCGATGGCACATCGGGACAAGCAGTGGGTACGGCGAAACCAAAAACCGGATCTTCGAGCGTGGCAACTTTGTCCAACGCGCCACTGTGAATCGCGTCGATGATCGCCCGGGTGTATTTGAGTTTGATCCGCGAACCTACGCCGTACGCGCCGCCCGACCAGCCGGTATTAACCAACCAGGTTTGCGCGCCGTGCTTTGCCAATTTCGCAGCGAGTAGTTCGGCATACTTGGTTGGGTGCCAAGCTAAAAACGGACCACCGAAACACGCCGAGAACGTGGCTTCCGGATCTTTGACGCCTTCTTCGGTGCCGGCGACCTTGGCGGTGTAGCCGCTGATGTAGTGATACATCGCCTGCGCTGGCGTCAGCTTGCTTACGGGTGGCAGTACGCCAAAGGCATCGGCGGTCAGGAAGATTACGTTTTTAGGATGTCCGCCTACCGCTGGCAATTTGACGTTGGAGATTTTATCGAGAACGTAACAGCCTCGGGTGTTTTGCGTAATCGACACGTCTTTGTAGTCGACGACGCGCGAGATTGGCTCGTACACAACATTTTCGAGTACGGCACCGAACTGTAGCGAGTTCCAAATATCAGGTTCTTGTTCTTTCGACAGGTCGATAACTTTGGCGTAACAGCCGCCTTCGATATTGAACACGCCGTTATCACTCCAACAATGTTCATCGTCGCCGATGAGCAAACGTTTGGGATCTGCGGACAGTGTAGTTTTGCCGGTACCCGACAAGCCGAACAGAATTGACGTGTCGGCGCCATCGCGAGCTTGGGTTGCCGAACAGTGCATCGACAAGACGCCTTGTTTTGGCATCAAGTAGTTCATGATGGTGAACACGCCTTTTTTCATTTCGCCGGCGTACTCGCTACCGAGAATGATGAATTCGCGCTTGGCAAATGACAGGTCGATCGACGTAGGCGAGGTCATGCCTGCGGTGTGCTTGTTGGCTGGGAATCCGCCAGCGTTGTAGATTACGTAGTCGGGTTCGCCGTACGCAGCCAATTGCTCGGCGGTTGGCCGGATCAACATGTTGTGCATGAACAACGCTTGATAAGCCCGCGCGCATATCACTCGGATTTTGAGTTGGTAGGTAGGATCCCAGCCAGCGTAGCCGTCGACTACGTACAAACGTTCGCGCGTGTTGAGGTAGTCAACTGCACGTTCCCGGTTGATGAGAAAGCTTTGCTCTTCGAGTTTTATGTTAACGTTGCCCCACCAAATGTCGTCACGTACTTCGGCGTCATCGACGATGCGCTTGTCAGTTGGTGAGCGACCCGTCTTCTTGCCCGAATACGCGATGAGCGCTCCGGTGGAAGAAATCGTCGTGCCTTTTTCAAAGCGCAGCGCGGCTTCATAAAGGAATGCGGGCGACGCATTGCGGTGAATATCTGCGACTGAAATACCTTGCTTTTCGAGCGAAAACGCCATGGCAACTCCGGTACGTTCGTTGAAGTCAAAAAAGATGGTTTTGTATACACCACGCTCCAGCTTGGCGCGATAGCGATCGCATCGGACTTCGTTCAATCCGTTCCGTCCGCCCTTCACATCGCGGTAAGTATTTGCGACTATTCAAAGATGCGACTGCGCGGCTGTTTGACATCTATACTCGGCTTGACTTTGCTCTTGGCGAATTCGGGGCATTCCAACGCGTCGGTGAATAGTGAGGACGACGAGCCGGTACCCGCAGCGAAACCAGCTCCGAAAGATTTGGATGACGGCGCAGAGGCCGAAGATGGGGCAGAGACCGAGGACGAACCGGTAGAAAAGCCAAAGGCCAAGCCCAAAGCCAAAACTAAGGCGAAACCTAAAGCAACCAAGCCCGACGACGACGACGAGACACCCGTCGATGTGCCGGCACAAGCCGATTCATCGAGTGCTGACTCAAGCGCGGCGGCCCAAACCCCAGCGCGGGTGAACTTCACGGCAGAACTGGTAGCGGGTACCCCGATTGACAGCAGCAATCGTGATTTATATGGCTTTGGCGGTGGTGGTGGTCTGGGTGCCGAGATCTATATTCTGCCACTGCTGGGGATCCATATTGAAGCCAACTTCTTGTTGTTTAGCAAAGGTACGGCCGCCGGTTCAACCAAACTAATTGCCGGTGGTGTTGGACCAAGGCTACACGTTGGCACCGCGCTGTTTGGCGAGCTAACCCGGCACGATGCCTGGGTTGATGCGCATATCAACTACGGTAGCTCCGGCGGCATCGGCCGCCCGGGCTTCGACGCCGCAGCCGCCGTGCAGTGGGAAGTTGCACCCGACGTGCGCCTTGGCCCGGTGTTGCGATACCAATTTGGCTCCGACCCACTTGATAAAAATGCTCAGCTAATCACGGCAGGCATTACGCTCACCTATGGTGGTCGAACAACCAGCGCGGCCAAAGTCGAAGCGCCGGTGGTTGAAGCGGATTCCGATAATGACGGGGTGCCCGACGGCGACGATGAATGTCCAAAAAAATCGGCAGGTGAACGACCCGACCCAGAGCGTATCGGTTGTCCGTTGCCAGACGGCGATGAAGACGGCGTGCCCGATGCCGAAGATGAATGCTTAAAGGAACCTGCTGGTGATAATCCAAATCCGAAACGCCCGGGCTGCCCAGCCCCTAAAGCGGAAGAAAAGATTGCCAAAATTAAAGGCGGCAAGATCGAGATCTTCCAACAGGTGTATTTCGAAACCAACAGCGCCACGATTGAGGAGCGCAGCAACGAAGTGCTGCAAGTGGTTGGCAAGTTAGTGCGTGGGCTCGACGGCAAACGAGTGCGTATTGAAGGTCATACCGATGATGTTGGTACCGACGCCTACAATCTCGATTTGTCAAAACGCCGTGCTCGCGCAGTGGCGCAATGGTTGGTGCAATACGCCGACGTCGACGCAGCGCAGCTCGAAACCGAAGGCTACGGCAAGAGCCGGCCGCTGGTGAAGGGCGGTTCCGACACCGACCCAAATCGGCGAGTTGAATTTGTGATTATCGACGAATGATGCGTTGCGGCACTGGGTTGGTCTTGCTGATGTGTGCCTGTCAGGGTGCACCAGTCCAGCGTGTCCCGGCGCTGACCTTGCCACTCGATGAGCCGACCGACGAGTTTTTGCGCGGTGAGTTGGGTGACGCGTTGGCCTTGCATCATCGTGAGCTTTTCGACCGCAATTTTGACGCATACGATCCCGGCGAACTGCGTGAACATGCTTCGTACAGCCAGCACGCGATCGATGCAAAGCAGCTTGGTGCAGCAGATTTTTTTCGCGCTGGCGACGACATGTTTGGCTATTTGTTTCGGCTGGAAAACGGTTTAGGCAACGGCCTTCGTGGTTTTGCCTTTGCTGGCCAACACGCCGCTCCGAATCTGCGTCGAGTTGCAGAGGCTGGTTTTGGCGGGCCCGAAGCGATGGCCTGCGCCGATTGCCATAGCGTCGGTGGTGACGATGGCGCTGGGTCGTTGACTCAAGGGGTGATGCAGCGTGGCGATGGTGAACGCACCAGCAGCGGTGATTTGCGCAGTGCGCCGGCGTTGCTTGGGGTTGGGCCGGTGCATCGGTTGGCGCAAGAACTGACCCACGAGCTGGCCGAGTTGCGCGCGGCTGCGGTTGAGCGGGCGCGCACCACGCGGGAAAAAGTGAGCACTGTGCTTACGGCAAAGGGCCTAGCGTTTGGTGAACTCACCGTGGCACCCGATGGCCGCATCGACGCGACCAATGTGACTGGTGTTGCCGCCGACTTGGTGGTGCGGCCGTTTGGCTGGAAGGGCCATCAAGCCAGTTTGCGCGGCATGATTCGCGAAGCGTTTCGGTTGCATCTAGGCATGATGTCGACGGTGGTGCAGGAGCGTTTGGCATCAGGGCAGTTGACCGCGCAAAATTATGGCGATGGTGGGTGGAGCGACATCGACCGCGACACCATGAGTACAGAGGTTGATGACGGCATGGCGTCGACCATGACCGCATACCTGGCGCAAATCGAAGTGCCGGTGGTGTTGCCACCGACCGAGCCGTCGCTACGGGATGCCTTTGCACGAGGTCGCACGGTGTTTGCGGCGTTGGGATGCG
>JAYWHS010000231.1:0-1559 GCA_043777635.1 Kofleriaceae bacterium
AGGCTCGCCAAACAAACCGCGTGCCGCCAAGCGCGCGGATCGCAAGTTTCGCGAAGGCGAACGCGCCAAGCCCAAGTCGCGCCGCGCGATCAAAGCCGCGAAAGACGCCAAGGCCATCAAGGCCACCAAAACTACTCGCAGCGCAGAGTAGTCGCGGGCGCAACTCGGTCAGCGTGGCTACGTCAACGTGCCACCACTAGGTTGATAGGCTCGCGGTTTGGTGCGCGGCGAGATCGAACCACAGCATAAACGGGCCGGGACCTTTGCCGAGATCGACCCTCCCCAAATGCGCCCGTTATGGATAAGACTGTAGGCAAATCGTCCGATTCATCATGCCGCTCGCCAATGTTGGCAAACCGTTTGTCGCTTTGGTGGCAGATTCTGATTTCACAGCGATCTCGGAATGCGGTTGAATCACCTTCATTTTGGCTGAGTAAAACTAGTTTATCTAATTGATATTAATAACGTAATTGGATCGATAAGATCGCGATTGGGTTTCTGCAAGACGCCAAGGCCAGGCACCAGTGCGGGCTAGAACTTCACACTGGACTGGCAACCCAGCTCGTCTTTCGGTTCCCTCGGTTTGTTCACGTTTTGCGATCTACCGCACGCTTGCGGCTACGAAAAAAACCTTGCGACGACACAACTTGCGGCTCGTCGCTGGCCAGTGTTACAACCTGCCGCATCACAATCTGGGTGGGGGGCTACGCCTTTCACTATTTGGAATGGCTGGGAGAAATCTGCATGCGCGCAACGACTCAATCCAACCTCAAGACGACTACCACAACTGCATTGTTTGCTGCTGTGTTGCTGGTAACTTCGATGACAGTCGGCGAGTCCGCTGCGCAACCCGCCGGCGGAACCACACCAGCTGCAGCAGCGCCGAAGACCACGCCAGCGGTAACTCCTGCCGCAGGTGCGAAAGCAACGCCAGCGACGACGCCAACGCCAACGCCAGCGACGACGCCAACGACGACGCCAACGACGACGCCAACGACGCCAGGATCAGCGCCGGCCGTCGGCGGCCCTGTGGCAGTCGACCCAGCGAACGTTGCTCCTGAAGCAATGCCGGATCCGGTCCGCATTCGCCGTTTAGAGCAACGTGTACAAGCGCTCAAAGAACGGGCGTGGCGAGCCAAAGCCCGCGTCGGTATGTTGAAAGAATCCGTGCTCGGCGGTGGTATCGGCGCGCAAGCGTTGGTCATGCACAGCAACGATATGGGCAGCTCGTTTCGCTTGGTGAAATTGGTTTATTCGCTCGACGGCACCCAGGTATTCGCACGCACCGACGACACCGCTGAAAGCTTGTACAAGTCGAAAAAATTCGACATTTACGCTGGGCCGATCACGCCCGGTTCGCACAGCGTGAGCGTGCTCGCAGTATATCGCGGCAACGGTTACGGCGTTTTTAAGTACCTCAACAAATACACCTTTCAAGTACGGTCATCGCACACGTTTAACGCAGGCGAAGGCCGCACCACCAAGCTCGAAGCTTCGGGCTACGAAAAAGGTGGCGCTACCACGCCACTCGAAAAACGCCCAGCCATCGATTTCAAAGT
>JAYWHS010000232.1:0-1555 GCA_043777635.1 Kofleriaceae bacterium
AGGTTTGTAAACGACACGCAGCTGCGCGCCGTATTTTTTACGCAGGGCGTCCATGGTTGGGCGCGATTTTTCACAATACGGACAAGCGTATTCCGAATATCGAACGATGGTGACCAGCGCATCGGCAGGGCCAAGGCTTGGACTTATGCCCGGTTCAATCGCATACACCGCCATAGGGTTGGGCGAGGATCGCGCAGGTCGTGGCACAGGTGGTCCGGCGAGTAGGTTTCGCGCTTCGGCTTCGGCTTGCATCCCGGCGGTGATGCCTTCGAGTTGTTTGAGCGTGGCGGCGGTGACTCGGGCCACCGAGGTTTCCATTTCGGCCATGCGCCGTTCGGCGGACTCGGCTCGGGCCACGGCGACGTCGCGTTCTTGTTGCAATTGTTGCTCGCGCAGCGTTGGCCCCGATGGTGTGGCGGCACCACAAGCCCCAAGTACGAGCGCGGCACCGGTCAACGTTGGAAAATATCGCATGACTCGTTCTAGGATAAAAAGCGCCAGCACGCTGGTGGTGTTGGCGCGAAAGATCCGCACAAGTTTCGGCACGAGGGTTGCTCTAGTACATCAACATGAAGTTCAGCTCCGCCACCAATCGCAGCCGATTCAACATCTTAGGCCAGTTTGTTCAGGCCAATGCCCACCGCAGTGTGCGGGCCTTGGTCGCCAGCTGCACGTTTGGGTTGGCACTTTCTGGTTGTGCCCAAGACAGCGAAGAGCCGGACTACGGCGAAACCGCATCGGAGCTTTCGCTGGCTTCGTACGAGCGCAATTCGTGCTCAACCACAGTGGTCCTGGGCTTGTCGCGGCAAATCGCCGACGAAGTAAACTGCATGATGCCAGGCCAATTGGTCCGGTTTTCACCAACCGCTAATATCAAGTTCACTAGTGCCGCAGTGTTGCCGTACCTCGACCCAGACGGTCTCGCTGCCCTGCGGGCCGCATCCATCGGCACCACAATTACCATCAACAGTGGGTTTCGGACTGTTGCGCAACAATATTTGTTGTACCGGTGGCGTCAACTCGGCCGCTGCGGCATCACCGCTGCAGCTTCGCCGGGCCGATCGAATCATGAAAGTGGTCGCGCGATCGATGTCTCGAATTATTCGGCAGTGCGCAGCAAATTGTCGGCGCGTGGTTGGAAACAAACCGTAGCTGGCGATCTCGTTCACTTTGACCACATTACTTCGCCGGATATCCGCGGCGCAGATGTTCAAGCGTTTCAACGCCTATGGAACAGCAATCATCCGGAAGACCAAATCGCAGAAGATGGTGACTACGGCCCCAAGACTGCCGCACGTTTGGCTAAATCCCCTGGCCAAGGTTTCACCAAAGGCGCGAGTTGCGGCAATTCGCAGCCGCCGGATTCCGGCCTGGCATTGCCGGATCCAACGATCCCTGACGAATCTGACGACGAAGGCGAAGATGCCGGCATTGAACCTGACGCTGGCACGAGTTCAGCGGTTGAAGGTGGCTGTCAGTCGGGCGGCTCAACTGGTGGTGGCGTAGCACTAGCATTGGTGCTTGGTGCCATGGTCCGTCGTCGCCGCGTTGCGTA
>JAYWHS010000233.1:0-19155 GCA_043777635.1 Kofleriaceae bacterium
TTGGCTTAGTCATCGATCGCGATTTCCGGTCGATCTATGAAGGCCGCACCGAACATCCCCTCGACGAAGGCGAAGTTTCCGACCTGTTCGACGACGGCCGGGTTCGCCGGGTCGGCAAACGCGCACTCGCACCGGCCGATGCAATCGGAGAATTCATTGGGCTAGTAAAACTCAGTGCACCGGGTGCCTTGGCATTGCGAGCCCGCATCGACCAACGGATCCGCGAGTATGCCGGCCGCGACCACGAACCGTACCAACGTGCAGCGACGTTTCGCAACGGCTACCTGACCGATGTCCTGCAAGACCTCATTGACGATGGCACCGCCATCCATCCAGTGTTAATCGATGGCCAATGGCGTGAAATCGATACCCCACAAGATCTCGAACGCGCGGGCCACCTGGTAAGCTCGGCCAAGGAATGGTTATGAAACAACAATCGTTTTTACGTTTAGTTATGGTCACAGTTTGGGTCGCTGCCGTCGCTGGTGCCTCGGCATGTAACAAGCCGAGTCCAGAGAGCTGCCGCAAAGCGATTCTCAATATCCAAGTTTTGTTAGGCACGGACAAATCGCTCGGCAACTTTGATCTTGAAGGCGAAGTGCGGCGTTGTCGCGGCGGTTCGACTCGCAAAAATGTCCAATGCGCAACCAATGCCGCGTCGATCGAAGAATTGCGCAAATGTGAGGGATGGGAATCGGCGACGTATCGCGCTGCGACGGTTACACCGGGTGATTCGGTGATGAGTGCGGGTGCGGGCTCGGCTGCCGTAGGTTCAAACGCTGCAATGGGTTCGGGCTCGGCCGCGCCGCCGGTTGATGCTGGATCAGCAAGTGGCTCGGCAACTGGCTCGGCATCTGGCTCGGCAACTGGCTCCGGTTCTGCAGCCGCAACCAACTAACCAGGAACAGCCCATGAATGATTCATTGGGTAACGTTCACGGCCATCGTCGGCACCGTGGTGGCTCCACCACCACCTCGTGGCTCGGCATCTGTATTGCGTTCGCGTTGACGACAACGCCGGTCTTGGCTGACGACGCGCCGGTGTTGCCAGCGCCTATGTCGGGCGCCGCTGAGCTTAGTCAAACTGCGCTGATCGGTACCAGCGGCCAAGTTTATCTTTACGATGAAACTAGCAAAACGCCGCGCTGGGTCCGTCGCTATGCAGGCGGATGTACCGCTGACATCACGGGCGCATTGGTACTACCGACCGCAGCTCCAGCAAAAGGTGCACCGGTTGAGGTCCGCCCGCCGCAGATTTTGCTGGCTGGCAAATCGGCGCCGCTATTTCGTTGGGCCGGTGGCGCTTGGTCGACGATGCCCGTCGGACAAAAAGGCAAAACTGTCATGGGCACTGGGCCGCTGCCAAGTGTTGCCATCGGCAGCCAAGTTTTTGTCTGGCAAGGCGACCGCATGACGCGCGTGGCCACGGCACCAAATAAGGTGATTGGCTTGTGGGCGGCATCGGCCACCGACGTGCGCATCAGCACCGACAAAGCGCTGTTTCGATTGCGCGGCAAAGCGTTTGTGCCCATCGCGTTAGGCGCGACCAAACCGCCGTTGGGGCGAATCATCGGTGGCACCAAGCCATTGCTCGTCGTCGGCAGTAAGCTGCTCGATATCGAGCGCGGGCGCAGCATCGAAGTGGGCGGCACCGTGCAACTTGCCAGTGCAGCCACTGCGGCCGGAGGCGCGAACGCCGCCACGTTTGCAGCGGTGCTTTTGACGAACAACGATGCCACCCTGACGCTCAAACTAGTGACCGTCGCTGGAGCAGCACTAGCAACCAGCGTCAGCATCGCAGGCCCCGCTGGAGCCACCGTGCCCGTAGGTTTGCTGGTCGATCGCTCCGGCCGAATTTTATTAACCACCGACACCAAGGTCTGGCTTTTTAGCGACGGTGCGTGGCTCGCCGCAAGCATCGAATCGGAGCTAGGTCCGTCGAAAACCGGGCCTGGGCCCGCATTTACCCAATGAACCGCCCGTCGCATTTGACGGGTCTAACAATGCCACTGTAAACTGCGTCGAGTTATGCCACCGCACGTTCTCATCGCCGATGACGATCTTTGGATCGTCCGAATGATTTCGACGGTGCTTGAAAAGCGCGGCTACACCGTTGAGACCGCTGTCGATGGTGAAGACGCAATGGAAAAGGCCGCAGCACGCCGGCCCGATTTGCTCATTACTGACGTGATGATGCCGCGGATGGATGGCTGGTCGCTGGTCCGCAATCTGCGTGCACGACCCGAATTTGTAGCCCTGCCCGTCATTTTCCTCACTGCGCTATCATCCGACGACGATCGAATCCGTGGCTTTCGGCTTGGTGCCGACGACTACATGACTAAGCCGTTTCGCTTTGAAGAACTCGATCTGCGCGTCACCAAAACCCTGCGCCGCGCCCAAACCGCCGTCCAAGATACGCGTGACCAGCTCGGCGGGCCAAGCCTTAAAGGCGACCTAACCCACGTCGGCTTGTCATCGTTATTGATTCTCATCGAGATGGAACGCAAGACTGGCTTGTTGATCTTGAGAGCACCACAAGCCGGTCCGGTCGCCAATATTTTGGTCCGTGAAGGCCGCATCGTGCACGCCCGCATCGACGACATGGCCGAACCGGTTGACGCCGAATGCGTCTATTATTTGCTGCGTTGGGGCAGCGGCGAATTTGAATTCACCAGTTGTTTAGTCGAAGGCAGTGATCGCATCGGCGTGACAACGACGCACTTGCTGATGGAAGGCGCACGCTTGATGGACGAAGCCGATGCCGGCTTTACCATTGATGGCCTCGACGGTGGCGGACCACCGGTGCCAGGGCCAGCGCCAGCGAGTTCAGCATTTGACGACCCCGATTTGATCTGACACAACAAAGGACGTTGCCGTCCCTTCTGCGCGACTTTCAACTGGCAAGTCGCCGACATTCAACCCACCGCGCGTGGCCTCGCGCGTTTTTATTGAACGCTTCATCCGCCGTTTTTGTTTCGGCCCACATGCAAGCTGAGCAACTCAATTCGTCACAAGGGACGTTCCCGCTATTCTTCGTCGTCTTCGCCAACAGCACCGGCAGCTTCGATATCGTATTTGCGCATCAACTTGCGGAAATATTTACGATCGATATCTGCATCGCGGGCCGAATGCGAAATGTTACCGCTGTGGCGACGTAGCAACGAATTCACATAATCGCGCTCGAACGAAGCTATCCAGCGCTCTTTGGCATCTTTGAATGTCACGCCTTCGGCCAACAATTCATCCGGCGGCTTGGGTGCAGGTTCCCCTGGGTTCATCATCGATGCAACCGACCCAGTCTGATGGCTGCCACCCTGCGCCGATTTTGGCCGCACCGACTCAGGCCGCGCATTGGGCTTGGCGCTGCGAATGTAGTCGGGCAAATCATGCGCATGCACGGTGTCACCGTCGCAGAACGAAATCGCGCGCTCGACCACGTTGACCAGTTCCCGGACGTTGCCCGGCCACGGATAATTTTGCAATGCCAACATCGCATCGCGGTCGAAGCCGCGAATCCGTTGCGTGCCGTTGGGCCCTTTGTTGTAGCTGCCGTTGGTTAAAAAGTGATTCACCAACATCGGAATATCGTCGGTGCGCTCGCGTAGCGCCGGTAAATTAAGCCGCACCACGCTAAGCCGGTAGAATAAATCCTGGCGAAACCGACCGGCTTTGACTTCATCTTCGAGGTTGCGGTTGGTTGCGGCAACGATGCGCACATCAACTTTGATGGGCTTGGCGCCACCAACTCGGCGAACTTCGCGCTGCTCCAACACCCGCAGCAATTTGGGCTGTAAATCGATCGGCAATTCGCCAAGTTCGTCGAGGAACAACGTGCCGCCATCCGCCAATTCGAACAGGCCTTGCCGGGTCATCATCGCACCGGTGAAACTGCCTTTTTCGTGGCCGAACAGTTCGCTTTCAATCAAGTTTGGCGGCACCGCGCCGCAGTCGAACACCACCAATTCGCCTTTTTGCCGAGGCGACAGCGAATGAATGGTTTGCGCGACAACTTCTTTGCCAGTGCCGGTCTCACCGTCGATAACCACGGTAGTTGCCGTCGGTGCGATCTTTTCAATGATCGAATAAATCTCGCGCATGCGCGCGTTACCACCGATGAGATGGCCGCAGCGGTCGGCCCGCGACGGCACAATGTGAACTTCTTCTTCGCTGGCGTTAAAACGTAGCTGGCTTTGGCCAACCGAAACAATGCAGCCCGGTTTGAGAAACGCTTCGCGGACCCGGACTTTGTTAACGAACGTGCCGTTGGTAGAGCGCTGATCCATCAGCACGTAGCCGGTGTCATCTTGCACAATGCGGCAGTGATACCTGCTCACCGTGTCGTCGCGCAGCACGATATCGTTGTCGTCCATCGAGCCAATGCGAATCTCTTCTTTGTCGAAGGACCATTCCTGGCGCGGGTCAGCCACGGCGGTCAGCGTGCAACGACGCAAGTGCAGAGTCGCGCCGCGATCGAGGTAGTCGACTTTGGTTGGCGGAATGAAATCGGGAAACTTCTTCATAGCGCCCGGTAAGTATACGCTGGCTTTGTCGCCAACGGCGCGTTTGGGTTACCCTTTGTCCAGTGCAACCGCTCGCCAGCCACCTCGCCCCGGATCCCTCAGCGGCCGAGGCCCCCGACGATGACGAGGTGGGCAGTGAAACTGAGCTCGCGCCCGAAACCGCCGCCGACCGGCAGCGTAATTTACCGCCAGGTGCCGATGCCAGCCTCGATTGGGGCCTCAACTGCCATCTCGATGCCGATGGCCAACCGCGCATCATCGAGCGGCGATTCAGCGTCGGTCCCGAATATTCGGGCATGCGCCTCGACCATTTCATCAAAACCCAAATTCCCCGGCTGTCGCGCACCAAAATCCAAGAAATCATCACGGAAACCCTGACCCGGACCGATGCCCCGCAGCCCCATGATGCCCAACGCGCCGACCTCCGACCCAACAGCAAAGTTGCGGCCGGTCATGCCTTCACGTTGCGTCGCGCCGCACGGCCCGAGCCGCCATGCCCTCGCAATATTGCCATCGTATACTCCGACGACGATTGCCTGGTCATCAACAAACCGGCCGGTCTGCCGGTGCACTCCACGGCCAAATTCTATTTTAATACCCTGACCCGCATCATGCTCGACACCATGGGCCCGGGATTTCAACTATGTCACCGCCTCGATCGCGAAACTTCAGGGGTCGTGGTGGTGGCGCGGCATCGCGCAGCCGCCAGCAGCATCAAACAGGCATTTGCCAAAAAAACTGTTCAAAAAACCTACGTGGCGTTGGTCGTCGGCCATCCACCTTGGCCCGGCGTCGCCGATGGCGATGAGTTTGCCGTCGACGCACCGTTACGAATTTCGGTGCCGGGCGACCCGACCAAACTGGTCGGCGTCCGCATGATGACCGACGGCGTTGGCATGCCTTCCAAAACCATGTTCACCGTGTTGGCTCGCTCAGCGCATTTTTCGCTCGTCCGCTGTCGTCCGATTTCCGGACGTCAACACCAAATCCGCGCGCATCTGGCTTTTGCTGGCTATCCGATTGTAGGCGACAAGATCTACAACCACGGCGACCAAGCCTTCATCGATTTTTGCGACCAAGGCTGGACCGCGGAACGTGCAGCTTATTTTCAGTTATGGCGCCACGCCCTACATGCCGCTGAAGTCGACTTCCCGCACCCCGATGGCACGCGACGAGTTGTCGCAGCACCACTACCCGCCGACATGACCGAGTTGTTCGCTCGCGATCAGTAACAGTGCTACACCGCGTCCGTGGCTAAAGATCGCTCAGCGCCATTTTCACTGCGGCACAGTCGTTACTTTCTACCGGTCACCGGCGGCATGTTGTTTATTGGCGGCGTCAACGTCGCCATCGGCTATTACATGGATTCAAGTACCCCCAATCCCGCCAACAACCAACGCATCGAACTGGTCATCCCAGTTTCAACCTATAAATTCGATGCACCGCCTAGCGATGCAGTAGCGCCCGACTCTGTGCTTTCAGATGGTGCGCTATCCAACCAACCAGCGTCGCGTCCAGTTGTTGCACCAACCATCGACGCCATGCTGCCGCTGCTATCACCGCGCTGATTCAAACATCCATCGCGCGCCGTATGTGCTGCTACTCAGCTTCCGCTGACTCTGCGTCAAAATCTGACTCGGTCGCCAAAGCTTTGATCCGAGCTGCGATCGACCCTTTCGAGGTAATCAACAACGCAAGATATTCGTTGAGCGTAACAACTCGCGAGTCAGAAAATGAAGCACCGTTATCTTCGCCTCGAATCAATTTCGGTTCAGCGTTGCCAGCGCCCCGGCTATTGGTTGGCCGATTTCACTGCGATATTGCTCGAAAACATCTGCTTGGTCGCCGAGCAGATCCGCCCATTCTTTGCCACTACCGAATACCTGTTTGCACGATGGAATCCAAATGCAGCCAGCTGGTGCGCCGGTAAGATCGCCGCTTTTGAATAGCCATGGCCGGCCCGACGCAGGTTCGGCAAACACATCTGCGGCTTTCTCAGCGTCCCAAACGCCGTCTTCTTCAGGCTCTTTGTACGTCCACACAAGTTTGATACCACCACAAAATGTGTAGAACGCAGTGAGGCTTTCACCGAGGCTGTGGCCGAGGCTGGCTTCAACTTCTTGAATTTGGCCAACATCGGGTGCGACCAACTCGGCGATTGCGACCGAGATCGAGCTGTCGAGTCGAAGCGCTGCTACCATATCTAAAAACGATTTTTCAAAGGCTGGGTACATTTTAGTTACGTAGCATTTTTGCAAATGCGGCTATGGCTTACCGCGCGATACTTCGAGCCAACCACAGTTGCGAAACGAGGGGCAGCTCATGGAGGGCGCGAAGGATGCAACGTTCTGGCCAATACGATACGTCCGTGTCGGGGCTGGACGACACCCTATCAATAGTATACTTACAGCTATACTAGTTTGATCTATACAGATTTCCGCTGTACCGTCGCTTAGATGAAGCCAGCCGATTTATTCGACCGAGTTTCGGAGTGGTCGGAGTTTTCGAAGTTTACAAATGCAAAAACACCAGGGCTTTCGCTTGCGATTCTTTCGGGGCGGCGGCGCACTGGCAAAAGTTACTTTCTGCGGCGTTTGGCGGCAGACGGCATCTACTACCAAGGTATCCAAGAGGAGCGTGCGCCGGCGCTCGATCGAGTAAGTCGGCTCATTGCGCAGCTTCGTAACATGCCTGGCGCAGGGCCAACGCTTCGTGATTGGAAGGTCGCGATTGACCTCATCCTTGACCAGGCGGGGGCCGCGCCAGTTGTGCTCGATGAATATCCCTACCTGCTACAACGCAGCCCCGAGCTCTCGTCGGTGCTGCAATTAATTTGCGACGAGCGCCGTGCAGGGCAACGGCAGCGTCTCATCCTGTGTGGCTCGTCGATATCGACGATGCAGCACCTTTTGAGTGGGAGCCAGCCCCTGCGGGGACGCGCGCAAATCGATATGCGAATGGGTGCGTTTGACTATCGTCTGGCGCGGACCTTCTGGAAAATTCGCGACCCAGCCACGGCATTTCTGGTGGATGCACTGCTCGGCGGTGCACCAGGGTACCGTGACCTCATTGCAGAAGCGCCGCCGCAAAGTGTGAAGGCCTTTCCCGAATGGGTTGGGACAACTGTGATGAATCCGTCGCACGCGCTGTACCGAGAAGATGAGTTCCTCTTACGTGAAGATCCGAAACTCGCGGAGCAAAGCCTCTACCGCACGATTTTGGGCGCAGTTGCAGCAGGGGAACGCACCCCGACGCGACTGGGTGGGCGTATCGGGCGTGATCGGACAGCGCTCAGCGTGTTGCTCAATAATTTGACTGCTGCTGGATTTCTTCGCAAAGAAACCGAGCTCGGCCGAGTGCGTGCGGTGACGTATTGTGTGGAGGACCCTATTGTTCGCTTCTCGCAGCTTGTGCTCGCGCCGCACCGCGACCGTCTTGATGAACGCAAATGGAAGCCGGTTTGGGATGACGTTGAGCCCACCTGGCGCGCGCAAATTCTTGGGCCGCACTTTGAAACTCTTGCGCTCGCGTGGCTGCGCTCCTACGCTGCAAAAGAAACGATCGGTGGAAATGCGAAGCAGTTCGGAAGGCTGGTCGTTGCAGATCGCGAACGACGCACGTCGATCGAACTCGACGTAGCCGCGTTAGGGCAGGACGACAAAGTGCTCCTGTTAGCTGAGGTAGAGGCAACAGCAGGTAAACGCGGTCTTGCCGATCTTGCTCGCCTAACGCGGGCACGGGAGCTACTTGGTTCCAAAGCGGCACGGGCGCGCTTGATGCTTGTTTCCCTCAGCGGGTTCGACCGGGCGCTGCTTGCCAAGGCCAAGGCGAACCGTGACATCGAACTTGTTGATATTGAGCGTCTCTACGAAGGGTCATAGACGGGTAAATGCCGTTAACACACGTTGTCAGCCATGGCATGCCGTTCGGTGGAACTAGGTCAGGTGAACAGGTCAGGACGCGTCGCCACGAACGCCTTCATCGCGGCGGCGAATGCACGCACCTTCGGGGCCGACGTACGAACACTCGGAGTAACGAGTGAAATTGCGCCACCCGCCGGCCGATAGCCCCCGGGCTCCAGGATCCTCAGTGCTGGATGCGCCCGCACGGCGGTGCGCGCGATAAGCGCGATTCCGACGCCGGCAGCAACGAGTTCCGCCGCAACTGACTTCGTCGCTACCAGCACCCGCGCTGGCGCTGGTGTAACGGTGAGCAACGTACCGGACTTTGCGTGAACAAATTCCCACGTCGAACGGCGCGACCGAGCGATGATCGCGTGTGCCGGACTCGCGAGATCGCGGGGGTGACGAATCGGCGGAACGCGATCGAGGTAGGTTGCCGACGCAGCGAGTACCGGCGCGATATACCCGAGGCGCATGATGCCATACGTCCCGTGGCCGGGAACTTTGCCGGCATGGAGCGCAGCGTCGAAGCCGCGCTCGAGGAAATCGAGCGGCGTGTCCGAAACCCCGAGTTCGAGGCGAAGTTCCGAGTGGCGAGCAAGCAGATCAGCGAAGACAGGGCCGAGGAGCTCGCCCGCAGGGGTGGGTACAGCAAGGCGAAGCAGCCCGCGCGGCGTCGAACGATGGTCGGCGACCATGCGCTCAGCATCTTCTAGCTCTGCCCGCACGCGTCTGCCTCGCGCCGCAAGCAGCTCACCGATTTCGGTTGCCCGCAGGTGACGCGTCGTCCGTTCAATCGCTTGTACGCCCAACCGCTGCTCTAGCGCGGCCACTCGACGAGAAAGGGTCGATGACGGCACGTCGAGGTCTTCCGCCGCACGGGCGAACGAGCCACGGTCGATTACCCGAGCCAGCAAAACCAGATCCGGTTCGTTCAGCATTCGTGCATTATTGCACAAGTGATATGACCGAATGAGCATTGTTGGCATAAACACGGGACGTCATATTGACGCCATGAACATCCTCATCACTGGTAGCAGCACTGGATTCGGCAACCTCACCGCGATTTCACTCGCAGCACGCGGGCATCGCGTCATCGCGACCATGCGCAGCCCGAGGGCGAAGAACCGCGAGCGAGCGGCTGCGCTTGAGGCGTTCAAAGGCATCGAGGTCGTCGAGCTTGACGTCGCGAACGACGCATCTGTCGACAAGGCCATAGCTACGGCCTTGAACGCGGCCGGCCACTTGGACGCGGTCATCAATAATGCAGGCCGAGCTACAATCGGCCTCGCTGAGACAATTACGGCCGAGCAGCTACTTGAGCTTTTCAACGTTAACGTCATTGGCATGCAACGGGTGAACCGCGCCGTCTTGCCGAGTATGCGCGAGCGTAGGAGTGGCCTCATCGTCCATGTATCGAGCTCCCTCGGCCGCTGGGTTATGCCTCTCGTTGGTCTTTATGCGTCGACGAAATGGGCTGTCGAAGCCTTGGCCGAAACCTATCGTTACGAGCTCAAGGCCACGGGCGTCGACGTCGCGATTGTCCAACCAGGGGCGTTCCCAACCGAGCTTGGTTCGGTGGATCCACTTGGCGCGGACCAGCACCGGGCCAGCGGCTACGGCGCGATGGCGAACGCTGCGGATGCTTTCCAGCAACGTGCCCGCGCCATGCGCATGGACCCGAAGGCGGCAAATCCGCAACAGGTCGCGGACGCCATCGTAGCCCTCGTCGAAACACCGCAAGGCCAACGGCCACCGCGGGTCGTCGTTGATGCAGACAACAGCCCGTTCACGCCAGAGCTCAACGAAGCGCACGCACAGGCCCAGCGTCGCCTCCTGCAAGCGATCGGCATGGGGGCGCTTGCGGATTGAGCGTGTGCCGTCTGAGAGCTCTGGCGCGCAAGCAGACACCATGTAATTGCGTCATGGTCGCATGACAAACCGCCTTCGCATCATCGTCGACGATAATTCCATGGCACGCAGCACATCGTCGGGCCGCTGCCACGCGTCGCGCGTTGGGTCAGCAAATTTTTGCGCCAACTCTGCAAGATTGCTAAACGCACCGTGACCGTGCTGATGCGTTGGATGTCTTGGGTCTTTAGGGTGTTCGCTCACGTGGTTGATCGCTTTCATCGCGATGGCTGTGGGGGCGGCGCCGCCGATGGCGTGATTTTTTGTCCTAGCCATGAACCTTCACCTTGGTCGAACGGCCTCGCTTCTTGAGGCGCTTTTGCACGTTGGCGCTCAGCATGGCCAAGGTCAATTCGCCAAAGCGGGCAAGTAAGATCGCTTCCGCTTCCTGAAACGACTTGCTCAGTACAGTATTCACCGACTCTTCAACCACGCAGCCTGGGCGTTCATTTCGGTTGGTAATCGCGAGCAAGGCTGGTTGCCCAAGCGCATCGTACACATCGCGCAGCGTTACGGTGGAAGGTTTGCACGCCAGCGTCCAGCCGCCACCGTGACCTTTTACCGAGTTAACCAACGAGTGGTCGCGTAGGCCAGCCATCAGCCGTCGCACGACGACGGGGTTGGTATTCATCGCTTTCGCCAGAGTCTCCGAGGTTTTTGGTGCACGGTCATGAACCATGTGCAGTAGCAGGTGCAGCACGCTCGATAATTTACTATCTCGACTCATGTAACTTTGAATGTTACCATAGACGTCATGAACCAGCAACGCCGCCGCGCACACCGGAAATCCACCGACCATGTCTGAATTTTGGGAAACCGCATTCACCAAGATGCAACTGGCGTGGGGCCATGAGCCGACTGCTTCAGCTGTCCTTGCATGCGACTACTTCATGCGCGCAGGCGTCAAAGATGTCCTGATCCCCGGTATTGGCTACGGTCGAAACGCCAAGCCATTTCTTGAACACGGCATGGCGGTGACAGGAATCGAGATCTCCCAAACCGCGATCGCACTCGCGCGCTCGCAGCTCCATCTCGAAATCCCCATCGTCCATGGCTCAGTGACCGACATGCCTTTCGATACGCGGATGTACGACGGCATCTTCTGCTACGGGCTCATTTATCTGTTGGACGCAGGTGGGCGCGCTAAGCTTATTCGCGACTGCTACCGCCAGCTCAACCCAGGCCGCCAGATGATCTTTACGGTCATCTCCAAAAAAGCACCGATGTACGGCCAAGGGCCTAAGCTTGGCGAAGACTGCTACGAGCGCCTGCCCAACTTGATGATGTATTTCTACGATGCGGTGTCAGTGCAACGTGAGTTCGGTCCGTATGGGCTACTCGAAATATCCGAGATCGACGAGCCAACCGGCGACGGCACCACGCTGCCGTTCATCACTGTGATCTGCCGGCTTGCGCCGTAGCTACCAAACCAGCACGATCTTGCCGATGTTGCCATTGGCTTCCATCAACTGATGCGCACGACCGCATTCGTGCATTGGCAAGCTGGTATCGATCACTGGCGTGAGTTGGCCGCGTTCAAACATGGGAACCAAACGCGCACTGGCCGCTTGCGCAATCGCAATTTTTTCTTCGAGCGGCCGCGCTCGCATCACCGTGCCAATGACAGTGGCGCGTTTGCCCAGCAACATGCCAAACGGCGCAGGACCAACGGCACCACCCATGGTGCCCAACATGACCATGCGGCCACGCGGTGCAAGCGCACGCAGATTCTCTTCGAAATACGCAGCGCCGACACAATCCAGAATCATGTTGGCCCCGCCCACTGCGCCAACCCGGGCCTGCACCGCAGAGGCGAATCCGTTGTCGACCACAACAATGCCATCGTCTGGCGCAACGCCAAATTGCACCAACGCAGCTAGCTTGTCGGCACTGCGTGTCGTCGCTAATGCACGCACGCCCATCGCTCGACACAATTGCAGTGCTGCGGTCCCTACCCCGCTGGCCGCTGCATGAATCAAGGCAATTTCGCCAGCCACCAAATGAGCCTGGGTAAAGGCGTCCCACGCGGTAAGAAAAACTTCAGGTATCGCGGCAGCGTCGGTCAACGCCATGCCTGCCGGCACCGGCATCAACTCGCGCTCGTGCACAACGATGCGCCGCGCCATCGCACCACCGGCGACAATACCCATGACCGGTGCGCCAACCGCCCAACGTTTGGCAGCATTGCCGCAACTAGCGACGGTGCCAGCAAACTCCAAACCCGGCACATTCGCAGGCGCACCCGCCGGTGCCGGATACATGCCTTTGCGTTGCAACAAATCGGCCCGATTGAGGCCGGCCGCGACGATTTCGACCACGACTTCACCCTCACCCGGGTCACGAATCAGTGTGGTGCCAATGCCGATCACTTCGATGCCACCGGCGCCGCTAAATACCACTGCTTCGACTTCGGTCATATTCATGGCCCAGTACTAACAACTCCCTTCTCGCTTGGCCAGGGCTGCCGTCGCTGGGTCGCACAGTCGCGGTGCCACTGCGCGGGGTTCGTTACCACCACGATTTCGCGATTCGGCGAATTTCGTGCCACACTAATGATTCATGCGTCGGTCAGTTGCCTTGTGTGTCGTTGCTAGCGCCGGGCTAGCTGCGTGCAGCGGCCGGCCGGTCGGTGAACGCAAGGCCGCACCAACGCCGAATCCATTTACGAGCGTGGCCACCGCCGTGGCGGCGACGCCGAAGCCCACGTTGCCGCCCGCGCCTCCACCTGCGCCGAAACTCCGCCTGACTTGCCCTACCGGCACCACTGCGGTCAGCCAATGGGCCTTTGAAGTTGGCGCCAATGTGCCAGCGTATTTTTGTACATCGAGTACCGGTGAACAAAACGGTCCTTTTTTGGTGCTCTACCCCGGCGGCGCCACGGCCATCACGGGCAATCAACAAGCCGATGAGTTGCATGGTTCCTGGCATCGCTTTGCAGCCGATGGCACCGAACTTGAATCAGGCGCATTTGACCACGGCAGCAAAGATGGTGTGTGGCAACAGTGGTCAACCACCGGCGCGCTGCTCGGTAGTTACACGATGACCCACGGCACCGGCTTCGAACGCTTGTGGAGCGATGACGGCCGGCTGGTACGCGAACGCACGCTGGTCGATGGCATTGCCGACGGCCCCGCCAGCACGTTTGGACCCAGCGGCACGCCGTTGATCAATGAAAACTTCAAACATGGCGTGCTCGACGGACCACGCAGCGTGGGCGACAAAATGGTGTTGCGGATCGACGACAAATGGCGCGACGGCGTTCGCACCGGTGATCGCAAAATGTGGCGCCGCGGCATCTTGTTGCAACAAGATGGCTTTGATAACAAAGGCCGGCATCACGGCAAGTTTATGTTTTGGCGCGATCGCAAAACCTTTCGCGATGTTGGCGCGTACGCCCATGGGCGGCGAGTGGGCGAGTGGAAATGGTTTGATTCCGGCGGAAATCTAGAACGCGTTGGCGGCTATCTCGATGGCCGCCGCGACGGCGCGTGGCGCGAAATGAAGGATGCTCGCACCACCTGGACTGGCCAATACAAAAACGGCCGGCCCGACGGTACATTTACGTTTTTCGACTATCGCGGCAACACCGTGGGTAGCTTCGACATGAAAGACGGCACCGGCACGATGTTGCGGTTTTCCAGCCCTAAAAAAGTTGAAAGAAAATTCGAATACGTCGATGGCAAACCCGACGGCCTGTACCAGGAGTTATCCACCCAAGGCAAAGTCGTGCTCGAAGGCCATTATCGTGCTGGCAAAAAGCACGGCGCGTGGATCGAAAAAACCGCGAGCGGCAGTTGGATCTTGGGTTGTGAATACGCCCGCGACAAACTCACTGGCGACTACCGCAAATACATCGGCGGCAAAATCTCAGTCAAAGCCCGCTACGGCACCGGCAAACAAGCCGGCCTACGCCACGGCGAATACCAAGAATTCACCGGTGACACGGTCACCGTCCAAGGCCAGTTCGCCGACGATCTCAAAACCGGCACCTGGAACACCTTCGACAGCGCAGGCACCTTAACCTCAAGTTCAACCTGGAACGCCGGCGTGCTCGACGGGCTGTGGCAAGAATTTGCCAACGGCAAACCCGCCGTCACTGGCGTCTACCGCGCCGGCATGCGCACCGGCACCTGGTCCTGGTTCGACGGCAACGGCACCGTGGTGCGCGAAGTGCAGCACAAAGCACCGTAGGTGTATTCCGGCCGGGCAGAAAGACCTGCATTCGAAGCACACACCTTGTTTAGGTCATGTCCCGTCGATTAGTTCCTGCTAATTCACGTTGCGCGAAACTACCCAGTCAGCATTGACGGTGGACGCGCCGTTTTTGCGGTACGTCACCATGCAATTGCTTGCACCGGCACACGCAATCGTCGGGGCAAAATCACGAAATGCTGCGGAGATCGCGATATTGAAGCCTGGCCCAGCAACGCCAGAATTCAGATCCACGCCAAAAACATCGCGATTAAAATCGTTAAAAAATCGCCAGTACACCAGGCGCGCCACATTATTGGTGACGCTCGCTATCCTTGGTGCATCGTTGGGCCGGAGTCTGCTGGCCACGGTACATGGGTTGATGCAACCGGTGCGAAAACTCGCGTGCCAGCGCAATGGGACGCTGCAAACTGCACAGCATCAATCGCGGAGGCACGGATCAACCGTGTAGTCGTAACTGACTGCTGGTGAGTCAAAGTACTTGTTCGCCAATACGCCACCGACGGCAACAACATCATCAAAGGCAGCCATCAAATCCCCGAAATTGGAAATTGTACACGTGACGCAAGACGGTCCGTTGAAAACCACCAACGGCTTCAGCCCCTTGCCTTTGCCATTGTTGCCAATAGACAACAACTGTCCTCGCGGGTTGATAGTGAGCAACACTGGGATATCACCCTTTTGCGGCCGCATCAAAGTCATAGAACTTGTGCCCGGCTCGAGCCGCGTGAATTCATCCTCAACTTCGCGCGCCGGCTCATTGCAGAAAAAAGTATGCAACGTCACCGCACCGCCAGCATCCAGCAACGCAACTTCACGTAGCAAGTGCGGAAATCGCGCAAATCTACCGCTAAGCGCAGCAATAGGTGCCAACTGAGACTGCTGAAAAACGTGCGCATCAATGCCATAAGGCGGAACTTGTGAATGCACTACCAGCGACTCTGGCTCGGCAAAAAAACGTAGTTGACGCCCACTGCTACTACCAAGCGCCCAAATGGCGTCACCATGTACCAACGATTGAATGCGGCCTGGGGAAGGACCATGATTGAGCAGCAGAAAATAGTCCAAACTAAATAGATCGCGGGATTGCGCGGAGAGCATATTGTACGGCGGATTACGGTCCCGGTCGAAAAGTAAAAAACCGTCAACTTGTTGGCCACCTTCACCTTGCGGAAAGGGATACGGCAATTCACGGGGAATAATGGGTGCGGTGTCGCGGGCATCGAACGGCAACCTTGCGGTGTACATGTGTGGCCCGCCCGTGACTGCGGTGTATTTTTCAATCCACACAACCCCATCGCCACCCAGCTGCACCGACGTTGGCGCCGCATGTACAAAAAGTTTATCTGTAATTACGGGGATTCCAGCTGCAACTATCTGCGATTTCTCGCGATAATTGCGCACCACGTGGACGCCGTTGTCGTCGAAACTCGTAAACACCAAAGGAGCAGCAGCAGTTGGGTTCGCCTGCATCCACTTCGGCGCGAACGGCAACCGTAGCCACCGCTCATCCTTGAGCGGAAGTAACTCATCACTGCCGCACACCAGGGTGCAATAACTTTCCATCGTGCCATTGAGCGCATCGCCATCGTCGCAAACCTCGGGCGCTTGCACGATACCATCGCCGCACCGTGGCGCATCACTACCGGCTGGCCGCGATCCAAGGCAGCCTAGCAACAACGAGCCGATCATCAGGCTGGTTACCCAACCGAGCAAGATCAGCCGCCCGTTTTCGACGACGTTCCGCCAGCCGGCCGAACCCTGCCACTTACGCATTACGCGACGCCCTACAATGCGCATGTCTCGCACTGGTGTACAGCGCTGCAAACAGTATCGCTGGCCACATTTCCCACATCCCATGCCGGGACGGTACGCGAGTTTGCAAACCGCGCGCAATCGTCAATCCTGCCGGCAGCGGCAAAGTGCGACGCACCTACGAATCGCTCTGCGAGAACGAGGCTAGTCTTGTTCGACTTTGAGCGCCGCGATGCGGATGCTCTTGTCTTTGTCGTTGGCTTCGATCGGTCGTGCGATGGCTTCGGCGAATTTCTTGCGCGAGGCGGCAAGAATTTCAACGTGAGTTTCACGCGCTAACACTCGGATCTTGCCGATGGCCGATTTGTCGACATCGCCACGACGACACAACAATGGAATGAGCCATTTAGGATCGGCGTTTTTCACAGTGCCAACGTTGATGGCAAACCACGACGAGCCTGGGGTCCCAGCAGCGCTGGAGGTTTCCCGGTTGGTGCGCGGTGTTCGCTCGGGGCGAGTATCAATGGCTTCGCGCGCTGGACGCTCGGCACGGGCTGGGCGTTCGGCGGCGTGCTCGACTGGCGCACGTTCAGCGCGTGCTGGACGTTCGGCCCTTTCAACATGCACACCCGGACGCGACGTCACAATGGCTTCGCGCGCAGCGGCTGGGCCTGCGCCACGCTCCGAGCGTTCGCTCGTTCGCTCCGTGGGTGACCGCATCTCACGACTCGGCCCAGCGCCGGGATCTTGATTGCGGTTGCCACGCATCGACATTGGCACGGTTAAATCTTCGGCTTCTGGCAATTGCTGGCGCTGCATGCGCATCAACGCCGCAGCCAAATCAACTGGCGAACGTTGGCCGAGCAGTTTTTCGCCCATGACCCGATCTTCGTCGGTGAGTTCTTCGAACATTGGGTTGAGCGTGGTCAACAAGCGCTCTTGATCGAGTTCGCGAATTTGCTCGCTCGATGGAGCCACCGTCCACTTCACATCGAGGTGGGCCAAGCGCAGCATGCGCTCTACGTAGTGCCGCGAAGGATCCGGCACAATAAGTACCGACGTGCCTTTTTTACCAGCGCGACCGGTTCGGCCGCTGCGGTGCAACATGATCTCTTTGGATTGCGGAATGTCGCCGTGAATGACCAAGCCAAGGTCTGGCAGATCGAGGCCGCGAGCCGCGACGTCGGTGGCAACACACACTTTGGCGCGACGATCGCGCAACGCTTGCAACGCGGAGGTGCGCTCGCGTTGCGACAACTCGCCCGAAAGCGCGACCACGGAAAATCCGCGTTCTTGCAAACTTGCCGTCAAGCGCGACACACCGTCGCGAGTGGCGCAGAACACCAACGCTCCGTTGGCTTCAAAAAAGCGCAGGATGTTAACAACAGCGCGCTCTTTTTCACGCGGCATGACTGGCACCGCGCGGTATTCGATGTCGCGATGGACATCACCTTCCGACGCTGTAGCGAGCCGATGTGCGTTCTTTTGAAATTTCTTAGCGAGCTCGGCGATTTCGCGCGGGATCGTGGCCGAGAACAGCAACGTCCGGCGGTCGGTCGGTGCGGTCTTGAGCAAATGTTCAAGATCTTCACGAAAGCCCATGTCGAGCATTTCGTCGGCTTCGTCGAGCACAACCACTTTGAGCTTGGTGAGATCGAGGCGACCGCGTTCCAAGTGATCGGTCAACCGGCCTGGTGTACCGACGACAATGTGCACGCCTTGCGACAGCACCATTTGTTCGCGACGAATGTCCATACCACCAACACAGGTCGCAATGCGCGCACCGGTTTTGGCGTACAGCCACTGCAATTCGCGTTGCACTTGCAGCGCGAGTTCGCGGGTTGGACAAACGCACAGTGCCATCGGCGCCGAGCCGTTGCCTGCGAAGCGTTCGTTTTCACCGAGGAGGTTTGGCGCCATGGCCAACCCGAAGGCTACGGTTTTACCCGAGCCGGTTTGTGCGGAGACTAATAAATCGCGTTCGTACGCTTCAACGCCGAGCACCGCGGCTTGGACAGGAGTAGGTTCGGCGTAACCGCGCTCTGCGAGCGCACGAAGTAAGGACGGATGAGCTGCTAAAAATGGCATGTAGAACCGGGACCGCCGGCGAGCGGAACCTAGTCGCAAAGGCGCTCAGGTGCAACCACAGAAGTAGGCCTTCGTGGCGCACCGCGTCGGATCGGCCCAGGTGGTCCAAATATACGTAATTTCGGTAATTTACAGCCGATTCGAGGTTTCTTCGCGGATCGCCGCCGAGACCGCCGACCGAGTTGCAGCGCCTGGACCGGCCATATCGGCAGTCAGCGGCGAGCCGCGCAGCACAATTGCAGCAATCGCGTCTTCGATCGCACGTTCCGCGCGCAACAGCCGATCGTCGGCGGTGCGTCGACCCAACCAGCCGAGCATCGCAGCGGTGGCCAGCGACATCGCCATCGGATTGGCGCGATCTTTCCCAGCCAGCGGCGGTGCCGAGCCATGAATCGGCTCGAACATGCCGTGGTTTTCGCCAACGTTGCAACCGACTGCCATGCCCATGCCGCCTTGCAGCACCGACGCCAGATCGGTGAGGATATCGCCGAACATGTTGGTGGTGACACACACGTCGTATTTTTCCGGCGCGGTCAGCACGAACATCGCGAATGCGTCGACGATCGCAACATCTTGTTCAACATCCGGATAATCTTTGGCGACTTCGCGATAGACCTGATGAAAAAGCTTACAGCCGTACAGCACATTGTTTTTCACAATGCAGGTAACGCGCTTTTTGCCATCACCCGGTGCGCCGCGACCACGCGCGCGCGATAGCTCAAAGGCCCGACGAATCACTCGCTCCGACGCTGCGCGGGTAATGACCCG
>JAYWHS010000234.1:0-1554 GCA_043777635.1 Kofleriaceae bacterium
GGCGCTAAAGTTGTTGACGCCTGCATGTTAGGCACGATCACGATTGAGGCTTGGATCACACAGGATGCCGATGCCATGGCCAGTGGCCGCATCATCACATTGAGCAAAGCTGACGATAGTTTTGAAAGCAATTTTGTTGTGGGGTCGCCTCCGAACATGGCATCAACTGCGGTGGTAGCGATGCGAACGTCGGCGGCGCCCAATGCGGTAACGTTGGAACTCGAAAACGGTATTGTTGCGACAACGCCGCAGTTGGTCGTTACGCGCTACAACGGCAGCGAACTTAAATTGCAGACCTTGATTGGGCCAACTACCAACTCCAGCGACGCTGTCAACACGCTGGCGCTGAGCGGCTCATTTGCAAATTGGGATCGCGCGTACAAATTGGCGTTGCTCAATAGTACGGAATATACAAACGCCAATAGAAGTCGGCCGTGGCAGGGTTCGATTGCTTCGCTCTCGGTTTATTGCCGCAGTTTGAGCGACGCTGAAGTTGCGAACGACCGAATGTTAGGCTCCGAGTCGCTTTAATTCGTGCTTGCGATTTAGCCTAAATTGGCCTACCAAATGGCCATGCGAAGAGCATTGTTCATGGGGGCTGTTACGGGGCTGGCGGCTTGCAGTTTTTCATCAAGCGGGGCGAGCTCAGATGCGATTCCACTCGCAGATTCAACGGTTATCGACGTTCGTCCAGTCGATGCGCAACCTGATGCCCGCGTTGATGCACCACCGCCACCGCCTCCGCAACGGCGCACCATCCGCGAATTGATTTTACGTTACGACTTCAACGAGCTAGGTGCTGGTAACACCATCGCTGATGTATCTGGAGTTGGTGTGCCCGCAAACATGATGGTTGGGCCGTTGCCACTCAATAGTGTGTTGCCCACCACAAACGGCACTTCGCTAACCACCACGACGGCGAATGTTTTGGTTGATGCTTCGGCCAGTGATGCTGGTGCAAAAATAGCTGCGGCCTGTGGTTCAGGCGCGCTGACTATAGAAATTTGGATGCAACAAGCCCCGGGCCAGACGGCATATGGGCGCGTGGTTTCATTTGGAAGCAACGCAGATCTTGGCTTACGCAACGTACAGATCGGTACGACGAGAGACGACGGCATCGTAGACTATTTGCGTAGTGCAGATTCAACAACAGCGGGCCAAGAGATTAGAATTGCAAGTGCGGTCGATAGCAGCCAGCAACAGTTGGTCGTGTTGCGTTACAGCGCGGGCATGCTCAAGGCGGATGTCTATGCAGGGGAGACGCATCAAAGCAATTCGGTTGCGCAGACCGGTAACTTCTCAACGTGGTCGAATCAGTACAAGTTGGTACTCTTAAATAGCAACCGCCATTTTATCAACAGCGACAGCCGCTACTGGCTCGGCTCCATTTTTTCCATGTCGGTGTATTGCGCTGAACTAAGCGATACCGAAATCGCCAATGACCGACTGCTTGGCTCTGAGTCATTGTAAGCAAACCCGCCGCCACCGCTTGACCTTGGCCGCGCGCCAGCGACAATGCCGGCAATGACTCTTGTAACTGCTGACCACGTCGAC
>JAYWHS010000235.1:0-1553 GCA_043777635.1 Kofleriaceae bacterium
CCCGTGATGGATGCCGATGCCGACGCCGACAGTAGTACAGCCACCTCGGGCGAAGCGAACCTGCCATCTTCGACGCATGATGTCCCTGCCGATGAATCCATGCTGGCAGCCCGCATGCACGCAGTTGATGCACTGCCGCTAACCGATACCGCCTTGAATTCGGCGCAAGACACCCGAGCCTTGCTGGCGCGGGTGCATGAACTACCTAGCAAACAAAAAATCGCAGTGGTGCTGCGCTATGGCCATGACTTGGCCGTACCGCAAATTGCCGAGCTGCTCGGCGTTTCCCAGGCTACTGCCAAAACTCATTTAGTCCGTGGCCTGGAACGCCTGCGCACCACGATGGAGAATCATCGATGAAAACAACCTGTGAACAATTTGCCGACGCAGTGATCACCGACGACGACACCGCCAGTTTTACCGAGCATGTCGCGACCTGCGAACGCTGCCAAGGCTTGGCTCAAACTGCCGCCGGCTTAGGCGCTGCCAGCGGGCCTGGGCAATTACGCGCGACTGAGGCCGAACCGCGCATGGGATTTTCAGCGCGCATTGCCGTGGGCGCGCAGCACCGCGTGGTTCAGCGTCGGCGCAATCGCTTTATCATGACCGGCACCGGTGGCCTGGCTGCCGCCGCTGCTGTTACTGCCTTGCTAATCTCGCAACGCCACGCTGGAACGCCAGTGCAACCGGCCGCCAATGTGCCGACACTCGAACAACCCGAACCGACGCAACCTGACCCTGTCGTTGACCCGGCACCCGCCGTTGCCGACGAAGATCGTGACAACCTGCGCGCCTTAGTGCGTTGGCAAGCTACCGCGGACGCGTGGCAGCAAGACCGACTGCCTTCGACGCTGAACTGGCGCGGGACCATCAAACCGGTGGCCGCGTACCAAACCGTTTTAACGCTGCAAAAATAGGAAATACATTTATGAAAAGAACTCTCATGCTCTTTGGTCTGTCCGCACCATTGCTTATTGGCGGCTGGGTTTTCGCTGGCGACAATCGGCCGGTACCACCGGCACCGCCGACGGCACCTAGTAAGTCAGCTCGACCTACGCCACCTGCGCCTCCAGCCCCCCCTCACGTTGGCGCAGTTGGCGGTGACCCATGGACAGGTCCCAATGGAATCTCCCTCGATTTTGAAGGGCTCAATCAAATTAAAGATCAAGTCAGAGCCGAAGTGGCGCGCGCTCGGGCCGAAATCGCCAGAGATACGTCGCTGCCCGCCGATGTTCGCGCTGCGGTGTTGGCCCGTATGGATAAAGTTACCGCGGTCATTGAGCGCCGCATCGCCAAACTTAATCTGAGTGATTTGATTAATCTTGATACTCAGCTCGACGGCTTAGGCGACGAAATTGAAAAATCGATGGCCGGGCTAGAACAAGAGATCAAGCTGTTCGAAAAGAAGTATGGCCGGAGTTTTGGCAAAGCCATTCAGGCCTCGAACGGTCACTTCAATTTACATCTTGGCGGCGACGATGATGATCATGATGCCGACGATGATGATCATGACGATGATACCGACCACGACGATAACGCCACGGTCGATATGT
>JAYWHS010000236.1:0-1548 GCA_043777635.1 Kofleriaceae bacterium
ACCGAGGCTTTCACAAAGCCATCAAACAAAGATTTTACTTCGTCGTACAAGCGTACGTTTTCAAGCGCAATGCCGGCCTGCGATGCCAGCGTGGTCACGTAGGCCACAGATAATTCGTCGAACGGAATGACGCCGTCGTCGAAATCCGCGGGTAAGTCCAACGTTAACCAACCTTTGCCACGCTTGTTGATGAGCTGAATTACGCCAATCACTTCATCGCGCGCCGAAATCATCGGCACCACTAACACCGAGCGTGTTTGATAATGATATTTGTCGTCGAATGACCGGTCGTGGATGAAACCCCACGGGTTATTGCCTTCACCGGGCGCATCGAGCGCATACAAATCACGAATATTGAGCACTTCAGATTGCAGCACCGATGCACCGACGATCGACGCATGGGAAACTGGGAGGGTAAAACCGGCCGGCGCTACGGTGCGGCTATCATTTTGTGAAGCCACAAAGCGCAAGGTACGCGTGCCATCACGATCACCTTCGATTGTGTAAACCGACCCAGCATCAGCGCTGGTTACTTCGCACGCGCGTCGCAAGATGATCGCCATGAGCGATGCCATTTCACGTTCTTGCGACAAGGCTCGACCGATTGAAATAAGCATGTCGTTTTCATGACGGGCGCGTTCGAGGTCAAGCTCAAGCGTCGCCGCAGCAAAACGTTGGCCAATAGCGGCTGAGTGATGGCGCAAGGCCAACAACAGGCGTTCGCTCGACATTGGACTCGCTAGCGTAGCCACATCGGCGTCAAGCAGCGCGGCCTCACTCACTTGCGACCACAGTGACCCGAGCTCGTTGTCGTCACCGATGAACAGCAACGCATAGTTACCTGAACGCGCGCGTTGCAGGTGGCGCTCAAAATCTGTTTGCACCGCCCACGCGCCTGGCCAAGCCAACACCACAAACACGGGCGAACGCACCCGATGTTGAACCTGTTCGAGTTCCACCCAGTCGTCACCTTGGCGTCGCACTCGATAATTGATGAAACGAGCGTCGGAGGTGACCACGTCTACCAACTCGAACGGTGTCCCTATCAACGGCTCAGCCACGTCGTAATCTTACACCAACATCTCTACAACGACCCGCCTAGCATGGGCCAGCTCGCAATTTTCTGGTCGTCGCGCTCGGCGGACGCCGGAACGGCCCCGACCGAGAAATCCACTGACCAGTATGTTCTAGGTGCCTTGTGTTCGATGAGTGAGGAAGCCCAGATGCAAGGCGGAGTGCGAACCGGACCGGAGCATACTCTTGTATGTGAGGACCGGAAGCGCGGGTGAATTCATCGGCAAAGCCGAGGAAGAGGGCATAGCCCTGTTGTAGACAACGCCGCAGATGGGCTCCGCAACCATCGAACGCTAGTCAGCTAGAAGAAGTTGCCGATAGTAAACTCAAACACCAATGGGTCTTCGTTGAACTGAGCTTGGCGGTCGAGTGGAATACCCCACTCAAACCGCAGTGGACCAATAGGCGAAACCCAGCGGAAGCCAAACCCAACCGATTTACGAAGTCCCGACGTGAGGGATTCAGGGAAACGGA
>JAYWHS010000237.1:0-1548 GCA_043777635.1 Kofleriaceae bacterium
GACGGTCGCTGGCCCGACCGATACCAACGTGTTCCTCGCTGATTGGTCGGATAATTGGGATGATCCGAAGTCGGTGCCCACCGGCGACGCTGCTAGCGCGGTGGATCGTTACCGCGCGTCGATTGATTTTCTGGCCGACGATGCCCGTGAAGGTCGCGGCGTTGGCACCGACGGTTTGCGCCAAGCTCAAGGCTGGGTCGAAGGTGCACTGCGCGATGCCGGCGCGGAGCCAGGGTTATTACCAAGCGGGGTACAGGGCAGCGCCTCGCCGTCGTACCGACAGCCATTTGAAGTCACCACTGCGCTCAATCGTGGTGCCAAAACCGCGTTGACCGTTGATGGTGTGGTGCTTGCGGCGGAAGAATTTGCGCCGTTTTCATTTTCTGCCCAAGGCAAAAAGGGTCGCGCTACCGCTGGTGTGGTCGATGTTGGTTGGGGAATTGTCGATAGCGCAGCGAAGCTCGATGACTATCAAGGGAAAAGGGTCAAAGGCAAAATCGTTCTGGTGCATCGTTTTGTGCCGCCTGATGCCAAGTTAGCGGCTGGTGATGCGGCGCGGCTCGGCGATGTGCGGTTCAAAGCATTTATCGCGAAACAACGCGGTGCGATTGGCATGATCGTGGTTGATGATGGTGACCTCAAAGTCGACGAAGCCAAATTGCCGGCCTTGTTGCCTTCGAGTGCTGGTACCGACGGTGACGCCGGGTTACCGGTGATTGCGATTACGCGCAAGGCCAAGGCTGGATTGGCAACCGCAAAAAGTGTGACCCTGGTGGTTGAGCTCAGCCCCGTCCGCACCACGACCGACAATTTGATCGGCGTAATTCGTGCTGGCGCTGCCAACAAATTGCCGGGCGTCATCGTGATTGGCGCGCATCTTGATCACCTTGGTCAAGGTGGCACCGGCACCGGTTCGCTCGATACTAAAATGGGGATTCACAACGGTGCCGACGATAATGCGTCGGGTGTGGCTGCGTTGATCGAAGCAGCGCGAATGTTGGCCGCCAATCAAAAAACGTTGCGACGCGATGTGATTGTGGTCGCGTTCTCTGCTGAAGAAATGGGCGTGTTGGGTTCGGCGTATATGACCAAACACCTGCCGAGCAATTTGATCAATGCGAAAAATCCAATCGTCGCAATGCTCAACATGGATATGGTTGGCCGGATGCGCAACAATTCGCTGTCGGTGTTCGGCGCTGAATCAGCGACCGAATGGACCGACATCGTGATGCCAATCTGCAAGACCACGGGCATCGAATGTACCCTCGGTGGCTCGGGCTACGGGCCATCGGATCACATGCCGTTTTATATTGCTGGTGTGCCGGTGTTACATTTTTTCACCGGCAGCCACTTGGACTATCACCGCTCAACCGATGATGGCGCGACGATCAACGCTGCCGGTGGCGCGCAAATTGCCAAGCTGGTGGCTGCAAGCGCCGGTGCCTTGGCCAATCGCGAAGGCGGGTTGACCTACAAAAAAGTCGCTGCGCCACCAGCGGCGGCCGGTGATTTGCGGCTCACCGGCGCTTCGCTCGGCACCGTGCCGTC
>JAYWHS010000238.1:0-1546 GCA_043777635.1 Kofleriaceae bacterium
CTCGATGGCGCGCTACAGAGCGCGGGGCGCGATCCGATCGTTAAATTTGCCCGTGCGGTCATCGCCCATCGACGCAACGACAACGCCCTGCGCGACAAGCTTATCCTGGAACTACTCGTTGGCGATTTACGCAGCGTCGCGATGGCCTGGACTGCAACGTTACCGGCGCGTGGCCTACCAGCCCCAGTCCACAAAGCGCTGTTGGTCGCAGCTGAACAGATCACATCAACGGCACCGGGGCTGGCCTCGAAGATCGCGTTAGCGGCGGTTGAAGCCGGGGTCGAAAAAAATCGTGCGATGGCGGTGCTCAGCATTCCTGAACTCAACGACGCTGAAATTGGCCGATTGGAACCGCTGTTGCCAGGTGTTGATGAACGCACGCTCATGCGGCTCAATGCCGAATTAGCGATTCGCCGCAACGACAACTCCCAGATTGCTGCCATCGAAGCACTTACCAGCTTTGCCCCAGGCGAAGCGCGCGGCCACCTCTATCACGGGCGTCAACTCATGAGTGACAAGCTGTACCGCGAAGCGGCAACCGAGTTTGCCAAATCAGGGTCGGTGCTCGAACACGCACGCGCACTCGCACTCGCCGGCGATCTCAAAGAAGCGCTCACACTCGCCAACAGCATCGGCGCTCAAGACACCGCTGAATTTTTAACCGTTCAAGCAAACGCGGCACTTGCAGGTGGCGATGTCGCTGCTGCACGCGCAGCCATTGAACGCGCCGAAGCCACCGCACCTGCTAGCGCGCAAGTCAACCGCACCATTGTTTCAGTGTCGAGCAAAGGGCCGCAAGACGCCGGCCAGGCAGCGGCGATCCAAACCATTTCTGCTGTAGCAGATGTCGTTGCACCGACGACAAAAGTCAGTGGCGTCGGCAACAATGCCGCGAACTCAACCGTGAACGCCGTCGCCGGTGCGCAAGACGCCTCGGCGCAAAGCAAGCTCGCCAGCGAATTGGCACCCTTGCTCGAATCACTGAACTCGCTGGGTGCGCTGGCGGCCAAAGACATCGTGCTTGCCGAGTTGGCTTGGCAGCCACCGATGTATTCGTTGCGCAGTGTTAAACCAGAAGTGGTTCGCGCTGCGCTCACCGAGGCCTTAGCGCGCGCACCGCTGGGGTTACGCGTTGTCGCGGGTGTTCCGAAACCACAACAGGAGCCGATCGAACGTACCGCCTTGCGCCACGTCACCGGCAGCCACGCCGGCGTGTTGTTTTACCAAGTGCAAAATGATGGCAGTCAAGTTCGACTGCGCTTGTTGCTATTTCCGCAAGGGTCAACCGAAGGCACCACGGCATCGCGCACGGTCAATAGCTACGGCGCCGTGACTTGGAATCAATCCAAAGTCGTTGCGATAGCGGTTGCAGTCTTTCTGTTGGTCGGATGGGTGCTGCTGCTGATCATCCGTGGCAGTGGCGACCTCGACGTGCGGTACAAACTCGACGCCGATAGTAAAGATGAAGTCTTTGGCCTGGTGATTGCAAAAACCGATACACGCCCTGCGATCGCCGATCTCAAAAAGTTCTATCAAGACATTCCGA
>JAYWHS010000239.1:0-1546 GCA_043777635.1 Kofleriaceae bacterium
TTTTTTCCACTCAAACGTGGTGGCCGCTGCACTAATCGTGATGCCGCGTTCCCGTTCTTGTTCCATCGAGTCCATCTGGGTTTCGCCGTCGTGGACTTCTCCAACTTTGTGGATCTTTCCCGAGTAGTACAAAAAACGTTCCGACACGGTAGTTTTACCAGCGTCGATATGGGCGACGACACCGATATTGCGAACCTGCTCGATCTTGGCCATGGCTGCGGGCCGTATAACATAGAGCGAGCAGTCCGGGCACGTTGCAAGGCTTGCGATTCCAGCAAATTCCCGTCGACACCCGCCCTTGTCGTTGGCCGAGATTCCAAGCTATGCTCCGCCCATATGATCAGATTGCGAGCCCTAGCTGTGAGCGTTGCTGGATCCGTGCTCAGTGCCAGCATTGCCGTGGCCCAACCGGCTGCTGGCGCTGGTGCGAGCCCCGACCAGGCCGCAGCGCCTGATTTTGCTCGTGCCGCAGAACTCTACAAAGCCGCCGAACGCGCGATGGCGGAGAGTAAATTCGACGACGCGGCACGCGATTATGGTTCAGCCTACGAGATTACTCGCGACTCGTTACTGTTTTTCAAAATCGCATCGGCCCACGACAAAGCCGGCCGATGTCCGGTGGCGTTGACGTATTACCGCCGCTATCTCAAAGAAGCCAAGCCAACATCCGACTACCAAAAGCTGACCCAAGCTCGAATCGCTGCATGTGAAAAAGGCACCACGGGCGCGACCACGGGCACCGACGACTTGAATGGCACCGACGACTTGAATGGCACTGGCGCCACCGGCACTGGCACCACCGGCACAAATGGCACCAACACAACCGGCGCGGCCACGGTTGACACCAACGCAACCACGCCAACCCCCGAGCTGCCTCCCAAAGTGGCACCAGCTACCAAGTCCCACACCACCGGCGCGTGGATCGCCACCGGCACCGGTATCGCATTTGCAACCGTCGGTGCCGTGCTCGCACTCTCGGCCAAATCAACCCAAGACGACCTCGACGATTTGCTTGCGACGCGGACCCCCGCCGGCCAACCGCCGGTATTTGATGGCACCACGCGTATCCGCTACAACGACCTGATCACCACCGGCGAGCGCTATCAAACACTTTCCTGGATCTCCTTTGGCGTTGCGGGTGCAGCAGGCATCGCTGCAACGTACTTGTTCCTCACCAGTGATGGCGGCACGCAAGAACGTGCACCCGCAAAAGTTGGTAAAGCCTTGATCACACCTACCATCGGTCGCAACTTCGCCAGTGTCTCGGCGACGCTGCGCTTCTAAGCCGTGTCCGCAGCTCCTTCAACACGCGTGCGCTTTGGCTTTGAACTAGCCATTGTTGCTATCATTGCATTTGCGTTTCTCGGGCCTGGGCTCAACCGCTACAGTTTGGTTGACCCGTGGGAAACCCATTACAGCGAAGTCGGGCGGCGCATGCTGCAAGACAACGACTGGGTTCACACCTCGTGGCAAAAAGAAGGATTTGCATCGAAGCCAGTGCTGACATTCTGGCTCATCGCTGCGTCGATGAAAACTTTTGGCGTCG
>JAYWHS010000240.1:0-1545 GCA_043777635.1 Kofleriaceae bacterium
CCGCATGCATAGAGGTCGGCGCGACCGTCGATCTGAATGCCGCGGATCTGCTCAGGTGCCATGTAACTCGGCGTCCCGAGAATCACCCCCGACGTGAGATTTGAACTCTCTTCGCTAAAACGCGCGATGCCAAAGTCTAGAATCTTTACATGGTCGCCGAGGCCCGCCTTCTGCGACAGCACAATGTTCGCCGGCTTGATGTCTCGGTGCACGATGCCAAGATCGTGGGTATGTGCTAGCCCAGAAAGCACCTGTCGCGTGATCTCCACGGCGCGTGCGATCGGTACTGGGCCCTCGTCGATTAACTTGGTGAGGTTAGTGCCGCTCACAAAATCCATCACCACGTAGGGGCGATTTTTGTGGACGCCAATGTCGAGTACGGATGCGCAATGTGGATGCTCAAGCTTCGCCATGGCGTTCGCTTCACGCTCGAACCGGAGCCGCGACCCCTTTTCATCCTGCAGGCTCTCGTTCATCACTTTGATGGCGACGATGCGACCCAGATTCAGACGCTCAGCACGATAGACGCTCCCCATAGCGCCCTCGCCGATGGGCTCGATAATCCGATATCGGTCGTCGATAACTTGTCCGATCCAATCGCTGTGCTCCACGACGGCAATACTACCGCGTCACAACCGGTCTGAGACATACAAACGCCGATATCATGGCCTCATTTACGTTTGCAGCTCGATGCAACAGCGCCGGCACTTGCCCCATGTTGTGCCAGCCGCCGCGCTAGGCGAGTTGTCATTGCGAACGCGCCGTGGCACGTTGGCGTCCTTGTCGAGACACGAAAACAACGTGCGTCCTGGGTCCACACCTGCGACCCGATGGAACTCGGCCAGCGCAACGCGCGCACTGGTCATCGTGGTAGGCATTTGCGGCAACGGTGGAAGCGCCGTGCCAACCAGCCTGGCTGGAACCAAAACTCCCACTCACACCGTTGACGCTGCAAAACCTGCCGTGCTTGATAACCCATGCATACGTAGCGTCGGTGCCACCTGCACCGCGCACGCCCTTGATGCGTTTGCTGCCAGTGTCAATGCGCAAAAGCAAACCACCGCCACCGCGCCGATCCGGCTGTCATTCATCGGCGACTCGCTGACTGCCGATGATCAGATTGTGAACCGGGTCCGTACCAAACTACAACGCGCACTAGGCGATGGCGGACCGGGATTTGTATTTGTTATCCCACCACACCCCTATTGCCAGCAGCGCGCAGCGAAGCGTTCCCTGAGCGGCACCTGGACTGCGCGTGGCGTGATTGGTGCAGCAGAATCCGATCATCTCATGGGGTTGGGCGGCAGCAGCGTCACGGGCGTCGATGATGCGCGCCTGGTAGTAACCACGACCGCACCAGTTGAATCGGCGGATATATTCTATTTGGCTCAGCCACACAGTGGCACATTTGAAATTATCGCCGACAAAATCGCAAGTCCTGCAGTTGCCGTCAAAGCTTCGGCTAAAACAGCCATGTTCGAACGCACCGCGTTTGCGCAACCTGTCCAACAGGTCACCTTACAAACCCATGGCCGCGTCCGGGTG
>JAYWHS010000241.1:0-5093 GCA_043777635.1 Kofleriaceae bacterium
ATGCCGTCGAGCAGTTGTTCTGAACCTGACAGCGCTCGACGCAAGCGGCTTTCGGATTCTTGCGGCGAAACATATTCCGCACGAGCGACGCCTTCGAGCGCGGCTAAATCTGCGGCCAATTGCGTCGCGGCCGGTTGCTCAACCGCCGGTTGTAAGTACATCACCATGCTAGCACCGCGGTGATATGAGCTTTGCCAATGAGCAAAAGCTGTCGCACCCAAATGGGTTAGTAGCGCGACGCTGATTAATGCTGCGCCAACCAGCACCGTCCAGACGGTGAGCCGCCGTTGTTCGGTCAGCATCGCCATGGTGCGTCGCCAAACGCCCATCTTAGTGGCGCTCCCCACGGTGATGCGATGCCGAATTCAAATCGGTGGTAAGCGACGGTCCGCTCAATGGCCCAGTGACACGATCAAAGACATGGCGCGGGGCATCGTCATCAGCGCAGCTGTCGTCGATGCGGGTCCGGCGTAGGATGCGTGGCGCACGGACACGTCGCCGCGTCGTAAGCTTGGTTTTGATCTTCATGATTGCACCCCAGCCGTCCGTGCGCTGATAGGAAATCTCACCAACGCAGGCACCCCGGTTGCCATGTTGGGGCGCGACTCGCCATGGTTGCGTACCGGTGCAGATTCGATGGTCACCAATAATTCTTCAATCACGGCGTTATCGAGCGTCACTTCAGCAGCCGAATGCAGCGAGCCCGCAGCCATAATCCATTGCGACCATTGTTGAGCCTCGGCGAAATTCCGCACAGCGGCATCACGCGAAATTAGTAAACATGCGGCACCACGCGCAGCCGCTGCGGCGATCGCTCGACAAACTAGCATGGCACCGTCGCCGTCTTGGCGATCGGTAGGTTGATCCAATAACAAAATGTCCGGTTTTCGGACCAATGCTCGGGCAACCGCTACCCGTTGCTGAGCCGAGGCGCTAAGCGCGTCGATCGGCAGCGCAGCGTCTCCTGCCAGGCCGAGGTCGGCGAGTGCTTGCGCTGCACGAAGCTCAGAAACGCTGCGCGGCACGCCATCGATTTCCAACGGCAAGGCCACATTGAGCTGGGCGCTGCGGTCACTGAGCAGACATAGTTCTTGCGGCACAATGCCAATCCGTCGTCGCAAATTGCGCAGGGATGACCGGCGTAGTTTCTGGGTGTTGTGACCAAACAGCACGGTTGCGCCGTCGGTCACCGGTGCCTCGCCGAGCAGCGTTGCAACCAATCGCGAGCTGCCGGTGCCAGCGGCCGCGATGATCAAACCGACCTGGCCTGGCGCAACGCGCAGGTTGGCCGCTTTAAGAATCGGACCGGTACCTTGGGGATGCTCTAGGCGTAAATCGACGAACTCGATCATGCCTAGTTGGTACGCTGCCCTGAGCCGAAGGGCAAAAAAACAGCGAAAACACAGAAACTGGAGTCGGCGCACGATTGCCGTTATGGTTGCGGAGTGCGCAGTTATTGGATGGCGATCGGCCTTGCGACCGTAGGTGCGTGCCGCGCAAGTGATGGTGGATCGCAGCAGGCGGCAGCTGATCGTGCGGCGGTTGCAGCGATCGGCGCGCAACTTATGGAAGTGCAGAGCCGGGTAGCGACGCTGGCCGCACCCCCGCCAGTTGATTTGTCGGGCCTAGCTGAGCAGTTGCTGGCCAAGGGTGTGTCGGTTGGGCCGCTCGGTCCACCTGGCGTGATCGGCCCGCAGGGCCCGGCCGGAATGCTTGGGCCGCAAGGCGAGGTCGGGCCGCTCGGGCCGCCGGGACCGCCCGGTCCGGTTGGCGAACGAGGTGTGGCTGGCAGCGATGGTCCCCAAGGAGTGCAGGGTTTACAGGGACCGCAAGGTTTGCAAGGGCCGCAAGGTGCCCAAGGTCCGAAGGGTCCGGTTGGGCCAGGCGCTGCATACGGCAGCAAAGCCGATATCATTCGCCGCGAAAACAAAATTACCGTCGCTGCTGGGCTCACGGCGTCAGCGATCGCTAGTTGTGATCGCGCAACCGACTTGCTGATTTTTGGTGGCTGCACGGTTGAGCCAATGTGGTTGGGGCAGTTGGCTGCGGCACGGCCGGTGGCAGTTGGTGATGGTGCGAGTCCGGCGGGGTACCGATGTGACTATCGAAATTTATCGACGACGGCTACGGTGGAAATTGCGGCGCAAGCGTATTGCGTCGCGGCAAGGTTGTAGTTGCGGCGCGACGGGGGCACCGCGGTGGGTTTGTTGTGAGGGGTGGGCGGTAGTGGGGGTGAACGGTCGGCTCACAGAGGCTCCGGAGGGAGCGAGGTGGAGCTTGCGCGGTTGCACTGCGGCTGGCCGCGCGGCCGCGTAGGTCTGTGCTTGCGCGTAGCCTGATGCCCCGCCTTCGCGTCGCGGGTATTTTATAGCGAAGACGGGAATGCGACATCGGTGGCGGGTACGGGTATATGTCCGGTTTTCGGACTTCATATTTTTGCTGGAATTTTGAGGAATATTTATCGATTTATGTTGACGTGTTTCTTTACGAAGAATTGCAGTGTCTACGAGTAGCGCGCGGAATACTCGTACAAGGCAGAGATGTGGGCGACACGGCACGATGGGCTGGGCTGGCGGATTTTTTTCGTTGCGGTGATATTTCGTAGCGCAGTGAGCCAGCCACAGCGTCGAAAAACCGATGATAGAGTGTGCTCATGCAAACGAGTGCAGTTGAAGGTGGCGATTGATGTCGATGCGCTGGGGGATCAAATCGCTGAAATGTCAGCGCATATCGACGCTGCGATGCATCGGTTGTTGACGGCAGTTCGGGAATTCGACATTGCCGCAGGCTGGCAGGTGCAAGGTGCGTTGTCGTGCGCACATTGGTTAGCGTGGCGAGTGGGCTGGGATTTGCGCACAGCACAAGTCCGGGCGATTACGCGGGTGGCGACAGCCGAGAAGGAAGAAGTTTGGATCGAACACGCTAAGCACATGCCAGCGTCGCAACTGGATACCTTGTGCCGTTCGTATCAGAACGTGCAAGCGTATGATCAAGCGCACGGGTCGGAGGCTGGGGCGATGGCGGCGGCGCAAGTTGCCGCGCAGCGCACGGTAACGCGGCGGACTCTCGACAACGGCATGGTGAAGTTTGAAGTAGTAGTATCGAGCGACGAAGCGACGATCGTTTGGGCCGCGCTCAATGCAGCGAGCGCGAAAGCAGGCGCAGAACCGACTGGGGCAGAATCGATTTTTGCAGACCAGACTCCCGCGGAACTTTTATTAGCTCCACCGCCCACCGCAAAAGCAGCAACGTCGGTCGAGCGTGGCCAGCAGCGTGCCGATGCGTTCATGGGCATTATCCAGGATCGCGTGCGCGGAAACCGACCCCAGCGCACACCGATCGAAATCATCATCACGGTGCCCCATGCTGGGCTGCACGGTCCCGCGGGACCGTCCGATCTTGCAATGATGGCCGGCGGCGAAGTCATCGACTCCTTGGTGTGAGCAGCGACGATCCAGCAGGGGTTCATTACATTGGCGCTGCTGGGTTTTCGATAGGAGCAGTGGCTGCATCGGGCGCAATCGTGCTGCCACTGCCGACCGGTGCAGCGGCATCCGGCGCTGCGACGAAGGGTGCTGTCACCGGCGGTGCGACGGTCGTAGGTGCGACGGGCGCAACCGCAGCTGGTTTTACCGGCATCGGCGCCGGCTTGGTCAGTGGCGCAACCGGTGGGCCGCCTAGTGCGCCTAGTGCCCCTGGTACCAATTCATTTTCTTCGAGGCGACCATGGACTACGCCGTTGCTTAGCGGCACAAAACGGTAGCGCGCGACGCGATGCCCAGCGAGGGCAAACGTGAATTCGCGTTCGCGCCCGGTAAATTCGCCTTCCCAAAGAATCGGAGTTGGGCCGATGCTGACACCATCAACTGCGGCGAGGGCGCCCGGTGGTGTCGATCGCAGTAGGACTTCTAAGCGGCGTGCCACACGCGACGGATTGCGCGAAATGGGCGCTGGCGTCGCGCTGTCGTCGTCGATATGTACGCCGCTGACATCGACGGTACCGATGGTTGTGATGCCTGGTACGTAAGCATCTGGTGTCACTTGCGCGATGACGTTGCTAGGCGCCGGCGGTGCAGGGCTCGGGGTCGCTTTGCTGGAGCACGCGGTGCATACGCTAACCACCGTAGCTACTATCGACGACGCAATCGAGCGAGACATGCGCGCAAGCTACCACGTTTACCGGCGCCCGCACTCTTGCAAGCCAGCCTAGCCGCCACACTATAAGCGTTGCAGCATCAGCGATCCGAGCGAGTAGCCAGCACCGAACGACGACATGATGCCGTACGATCCTGAGGCCATGTCGGCGTGGTGCAACGCAAACGCGATCAGCGATCCAGCCGACGCTGTGTTGCCATATTCATCGAGGATCAATGGTGCTTCGGTGCGAGTTGCGGCCCGCCCTAAGATACGTTCAACGATCAGTTCGTTCATGTTTTGGTTGGCTTGGTGCAACCAATAACGAGCTACCGCAGTCGGTGCGAGATCATGCGCTGCGACGTGCTCGGCAATAAATTTGGATGCCATCGGCACGACGTCTTTGAACACGCGGCGGCCCTGTTGATGAAACAGTTTATCGACATCATTGGCGTGTTCAGGATCGCAACGGTTCAAGTACCCTTGGTTGTTGCGAATGTTTGACGAGAATTTTGAAATCATGCGAGTCGAAAGAATTTCAAATCCACCGTTTTTGGCGCGCGCCACTGGCTCAAGGACCATGGCGACCGAGGCATCACCGAAGATGAAATGGCTGTCGCGCTCGCGCCAGTTCATGTGCCCGGTGGTTAACTCCGGGACCACGACCAACGCACAGGTCGCGGTGCCGGCTTGCAAAGCATTAACTGCCTGAATCAAGGCACCCGTCGCCGCTGAGCAGCCCAACGACATGTCGAACGCATAGCCGCGAGCGCCGAGCGCATGTTGCACTTCAATGCCAATCGCTGGATACATGCGTTGCAGACTCGACGCGCCGAGCACGATCAAGTCGACTTCTTCGCCGACCCGGCCAGCAGCGGCTAAGGCTTTGTGCGCCGCATTCACGGCATATTCGGCTTGCACGCAGAGTTCGGTTTCGGGCCGGTCTGGAATATTTGGAC
>JAYWHS010000242.1:0-5092 GCA_043777635.1 Kofleriaceae bacterium
TGCCGCGAGGTATGTATGAGTCGGGACGTTGGCCAAAAAATTCGCCGGCTGTTGTTTGTGGTGCCGTACGTCGCGAAACATCCTGATGGCGTTGAAGTAGATAAATTGGCGCAGTTACTCGGTACCGACCGCGACGAATTGTTGGCTGACTTAGATTTGTTGTCGCAAGTGGGGCCACCCGACGGTGATCCAGGCGAATATCTGTTGGTCTCAGTCGAAAATGGCCGCGTGTTTGTGGATCTTGCGCATCGCTTAACCCGGCCGCTGCGGCTCACGCCAGCCGAGGGTTGTTCGTTGTTGTTGGGCATTCGAGCACTGCGCGAAAGTGGTATTGCGCCGTTTGACTCGGCCATGCAATCGGCGGAAATGAAATTGCTTGGCGCCATGGGCCGCGATGCTGCCGAAGCCGAAACGTTAGCTACCGGCACAGTGGTGGCCGAGCCGCAAACTGCGGTGGCTTCGCACTTGCGCGCATTGGTTACCGCAGTGCGGCAAAATCAACGAGTTGAAATTGCTTACGTCAGCGCTTCGCGGCATCAGTCCGAGCGCCGGACGATTGATCCCTACGGTGTCGTGCATCACGCAGGTGAGTGGTATGTCGTCGGCTTTTGCCACACTCGCGGCGACGTGCGGACATTTCGCATCGATCGCATCGCTGCATTGGATGCACCCCCGAATGGCGCGGTGCAGTTTGAGCCACCGGCTGATTTTAATCTAGAGTCGTACCGTCGCGATCGGCTGTATGTGCCCTCGGCCGACGCGGTGACGGTGCGCATTCATCTTGAGCCATTGGCGGTCACCCGCATCGGCGCAAATTGGCCGGTCGGCGAAGTTACCGTGCAAGACGATGGTTCGGCCGAAATCCTGATCGATTGCGAAGGCTTCGAGTGGGTCACCGGTTGGATCTTGGGCTTTGGTCGGCACGCTTGGATTTTAGGTCCTGAGACCGCCCGCACTGCGATGCGTGAGCGCTTGGTGCTGATGGCGACCGTGTTGCAGGTGCCAGTCGCTTCACCTGAGGCCTGAGAATCGCGGCTGGGCTACGGCGTTGGCAGTTCAACTCTTGAGTTGCGGATGCCAGCGTCGCAGCAGCGGCGGTCGCACCTGCGATCTACGGCGTTGGCAGTTCAACTCTTGTGTTGCGGATGCCAGCGTCGCAGCAGCGGCAGTCGCACCTGCGATCTACGGCGTTGGCAGTTCAACTCTTGTGTTGCGGATGCCAGCGTCGCAGCAGCGGCGGTCGCACCTGCGATCTACGGCGTTGGCAGTTCAAATTCCGGCGCGAAGCTCATGCCGACTTGAGCCGATTGGCTGTCTTGCTTGAGGGTAAACGCTGGATCGAGCTTGGCAGTTTGCTTGCCGTACAACCGCGTATTGTCGAAGTCGACGGTAAACGTGCCAGTGCCGGTGACGTCGGTCATCGTGGCACCTTGGCCAAGGTCTTGCGAAGGGGCGGTCACTTTGGCGGTTGCGGTGATCTTGGCGTTGCCTGCAACCAGCGTCAACTTGCAAGTGTACGTCACAGTGAGCGAGATGCCGTTAGTGTTAAACGGCCGCGTCACCTGCCAGGTTGCGCCGTTGCCCATCGGTGCACTTGGCACCAACATCCAGATCGGAAACATCGCCAGCATTTCTTGCAACACGTTGCGCGCGGCATCAGGTGCGTTCGGCAAGCTGTACTCGGTTGTGCCCATTAGGCCGGTGGTATCGACGGTGCCATTGATGACTAGCCCGTTGAGCACTTGCATTTGTTGGCGCAAGTCTTTGGCTGCGGCGATTTGGTCGGGCGTGGCGCGAACATCGACGCTGGTCGATACAAAACGGTAGTTGATATCTTTTCCGGTAACGGCCCGAATTTCGGTTTCGCCGGCGAAGACGGTTGTCGGGAAGGTGGTGACCTCGCCGCCCGGTGCAGAAAACGCAGCGTTAAGCACGTAGTTTACTTTTTGTCTATCGCCGGCTTTCAACTTAAACGTGAGGTCGCGGCGACCGGTCTTGGCACCCGCATCAAGCACTTTGACTGCAACTTTTTCAGGACTAGCGGTCGTTACGCTGATCGGTCCCAGCTTGACCGGCGGCGGTTCGGTAACTGGCTTGGTGGCCAGCGTAGTCGGCTTCACCGCCGGGTCGATCGGCGGTGCATTTTTGGCATCGGCTTCAAGCTGCGAGGCTGGAATCATCGGCGCATGTTTGGCTGAGGTACACGCCGAAGTGGACACAAATAAAGTTGCAGCGAGGGTGGTTGCAAGGCGCAAACGGTTCATGCCCTCAACCTAAGGGAGTAGGGTTTTTTGTCAACGGACCGCCGCACGGAACTTGTAGCGTTTCGACGCGGGCCGCGCCTGCGGCGGTCGTGGTGTAAAACTGCGCCAACGGGTTGCACCGTGCAAGTTGCAAGATCACTATCGAGGCATGACTGTCGCTGCAGGCCCTGCTGTACCGCAGGCGCCACGGCGCCTCGCTGGGGCAATTGCGGCGGGGGCGGGGATATTTTTATCGCGCATGGCAGGGCTGGTACGTGAGCGCGTGTTTGCTCACTATCTCGGTACCGGCGTTGCTGCGGATGCCTACAAAGCCGCTGTGCGCATCCCTAACTTGTTGCAAAATTTGCTTGGCGAAGGTGTGTTGTCGGCGTCTTTTATTCCGGTGTATTCGCGGTTGCTCGGCGAAGGCCGCACCGCAGATGCCAATCTGATGGCACGCACAATTGCGACACTGTTGGTGTTGTTGGCCAGCGTTGTTGCGTTACTCGGTGTGCTAGCGGCCGAGCCGTTGGTATCACTGCTAGCGGCTGGCTTCAGCGGCGAGACCCGTGTGTTAACCGTACACTTAGTACAGGTGTTGTTCCCGGGGGTGGCGCTGCTGGTGGTGTCGGCTTGGTGTCTCGGCGTGCTTTCCAGTCACCGTCGATTATTCCTGGCGTATGCGGCACCGGTTATCTGGAATGTGGCGTTGATCGCGACCTGCATCGTTGCCGGTCGGCGGTTTGTCGGCGGCGATGGTTCCGATATTGTAGTTTGGATTGCGTGGGGCGCAGCCATTGGATCGCTGTTGCAATTATTGGTGCAATTGCCGAGTGTATGGCCGTTGGTCGGTTCGCTAAAGCCTGCCTTGGCGACCAAAGATCCCAATGTGCAGAGCGCAGTGCGATCCTTCGGCCCGGTGTTGTTGGGCCGTGGCTCGATCCAAATTTCAGCCTACATCGACGGTATCTTGGCCAGTTACCTTGGCGCTGGAATTGTCTCGGCGATGAGCGTCGCCAACACGCTTTATGTTTTGCCCATCAGTTTATTTGGTATGGCGATCAGCGCCGCTGAGTTGCCTGAAATGTCGCGCATCGGTGGTGACCACGCCGTAGCGGCGGCGGCTTTGCGCGATCGCTTGTTCAGTTCGCTGCGGCGCGTGGTGTTTTTGGTGGTGCCATCGGCGGTTGCCTTTGTGGCCATCGGACCTTGGATCGTTGGCCTGTTGTTTCAAACCGGTGAGTTCAAATGGGAAAGCACCAAGATGGTGTGGATCATTTTGGCCGGCACTGCGGTTGGGTTAACTGCCAATACCCAGGGCCGATTGTTGGCTTCGGCGTTGTACGCGTTAGGTGATACCAAGTCGCCGCTGTGGGCTGCGCTAACGCGCATGTTGATCACGTTTGTTGCGGGTTGGGCGTTGGTGTTTCCAATTCGTGATGCTGCCGGTTATGCGTCGGTGTGGGGTGCGTTCGGCCTTACCGCATCCGCGGGCGTCGCAGCTTGGGTTGAATTTGAGATTCTTCGCCGGGCACTAGCTAAGCGCATTGACCATGTGCCGATTCCGTACCGCTTTGTCGTGGTGACAACGATCATCGCGGTGATCGCTGGCGGTGCCGCGTTTGGGCTGGGACGCGTGTTGTTGCGAGCGGACATGCACTTGTCATTCGCTGCGTTGTTGACCATCGCGCTCTATGGCGCGGTGTATCTCGGTGGTTGTCTGCTGTTGAAGATTCCTGAAACCCGCGGTTTATTGCGGCGGCTCCGACCAAAGAAATCTGGCCGAAGCGGCGACGCTTAAAATTATGCGCTACACTGCATGTATGAACCTGCGCGTGGTGTCTTATAACATCCACAAGTGTATCGGGACCGATGGTTTGTACCATCCGGAACGCACCGCCGAGACATTGGCCCATTTCAACCCCGACGTCTTGTTGCTGCAAGAAGTTGATGAAGGCGCAACTCGCTCGCAAGGTGATCGGCAAGTTGACCGCCTGGGCGATTTGTTAGGCTTCCCGCACCGTACGTTTGCGGTGAATGTCACATTGCGTTCAGGGGGTGGTTATGGCAACGCGATTCTGAGTCGTTGGCCCATCATTGCCGAGCGCAATGTCGATTTGACGACGCGATTCAAAAAACGCCGCAGCGTGCTGCATGCGCATTTACAATTGCCTGAAGGTTCGGTGCAAACTGACCTGCATGTGTTCAATATGCACTTGGGTCTTGCGCAATATGAACGCAAGCTACAGTTGGCGATGTTCCTCGGCTCGGAATCGCTAACCAACATTGCCACTACAATTCCGGTGGTGGTTGGTGGTGACTTCAACGATGTTTGGGGCAATTTGCATAAGCGCTTGGAGCCCGAGGGATTTCGCCGCGCCGCCAAGCCACCTCGAACATTTCCGGCGCGGCTACCGCTGCGGTCGCTCGATAGTCTTTACGTTCGAGGTGCAGCAGAATTAGCTAACGTATTTCGCGGCGATCAGGCGACGGCGCGTGTCGCGAGCGATCATCGGCCGCTGGTTGCAGATTTGCGATTGGGGCTGCGGTAGTTCCGTCGGCAGCACGTTATCCGTAACCAACTACCGGCGCTACTTACAGGCTTGCATCAAAAGCCACCAGCACTGGCGTGCTCATGCGACAGCTGCCACGGGCAAACGTCGCTGTGCCGAGCACTTCTGCTGACGCGTTTGCTGGCAATGCGACGTCGATGTCATCGCCGTAGCTGAAACGTTGGTTCGCTAGTGGGCCTAACAATGGATGCGGGCCGGCAGCAAACTGCACATCATAGCTGCCACCCTGGTTGTTGTCGGTAATTACACCACAGGCCGAGGTCCCGTTGTTGACAT